>JAYVHR010000124.1:0-2096 GCA_043771075.1 Bacteriovoracaceae bacterium | reverse complement strand
TAGAAGAGTGTGTTGATGCTCTCATCTGCATCCCGAATCAGCGTCTTCTGACTCTCGCGGGAGAGAATCTTTCACTCATCGATACATTCCGTGCTGCTGATGAAGTTCTTCTGAACGCAGTTCAGGGCATTTCAGATCTCATCAATAATACGGGTCTCATCAATGCTGACTTCGCTGACGTTTCTACAGTAATGAAAGACAAAGGTCTTTCACTTATGGGAACTGGTATTGCGACAGGCACAGAGCGTGCGCTCAAAGCTGCCCGCGCCGCCATCAGCTCTCCACTTCTCGAGGATATCTCGATCGAAGGAGCTACCGGTATCATCATCAATATCACTGGTAACAAGTCTCTCAGCCTCAATGAGACAAACGCTGCTGTCTCTCTCATCATGGAAGCTGCTGATGAAGATGCTGAAATCATCTTCGGAACAGTTATCGATGAGAACATGGGTGAGAACGTGAAGATCACTGTGATTGCCACAGGTCTTCGTAATGCAAAATCATACATGGCAACTACTCCTAATACCGGATATGCCACCCGAACTGTTGCTGAGACTGCATCTGTAATGGAAGCTCGCACCGTTACTGCTCCACCGAGAATGGAAGCTACAGCTCCTGTTCTTCCGGTTGAAGCTCCGGCAACAACCACTACTACGCGCACTGATTACGCTGTTAAGTCTGAGATGAGCTTTGAGTACGAACGTGAAGATGCTACCAATACTGTTAAGCCTAAGATCAACTGGGCAGAAAAACTTCAGAGTGCTGCTTCTAAGTATGAATCTCAGAAACTTTATGAATCTCCGGCGCAGACAACCAATGTTCGCCCGGCCGCTGCTCCAGAGAGACATGAGTATACACACATGGAAAACATGGAAAGCCGCCAGGAAGCTCCAACACCAAACCAGAATCGTGACAGCCGTATCAAGTCGATCGCTGAAAAACTGGGTTTCTTCAATTTTGATGAAGACGAGTTCGACACTCCTTCATTCATGAAGAAGAATGACCGTCATCCAGATTCTCAAATCTAATTCAGATCCTTATTTCTATGCATTAAAGAAAGGGCCTTCCGGGGCCCTTTCTTTGTTAAACTAATCCCATGAAAATTAAAGACCCGAATATCAGGAAAATTTTTGAGGATCACTCATTTAAGGATAATCGCGGTCTTAATGAGTACATAGATCTTCTTGGATTTCCATTCGTGAATGCCCTTAAGGCCCTGAAGCACATGGATCACTGGCTCGATGCCGGCGCCGGTGAGGCCCGCGCGATCCGTGAATTCCTGATGGCCAGTTCCAAGCAGGAGATTTTCACGACAGCAGTGACCCTGAAAATTTCTCAGGCAGTGAAATCATCCACCCATAAAACTATCGTTAATTATCTCGAAGATCTGACTCAGGAATCTATACGGCCTTGTGACATCATTACCGATGTTTCGGGGGGCCTTCAATATTGCGAACAGCCGGATCATCTTCTGAAAAGATATCTTCTCTGGATGAAGCCACAGGGAAAACTTTTTATCTATGTGAAGGAGGGCACGACAACGATCGAAAGAGGAAGTGAGATTCTATCCTTTAATGAATGGATTAAATCAATCCCCGGACTGAAATTTATTGATGGAACAGTACCGGAAGCTATCTGCATTGAAAAAGACAAGGCATCTCATGCTGTTCCCCGCCTGAAGCTCATGGAAACAAGAATGGGAGATGATCTGATCAGGAAATTCAGAGAGGTGTGACGGCCATTCTGGCCCTGATTGCCTCGAGTTGTTCTTTAGTCGCAAACACTACGAGGTATGTCTCAATCTGATCCTGATCAACATTGATCTTGTAGTGCGTTTCAACGTAAGAAAGTAAATCTTCCTTCTCAAATATCTCTTTTTTTATATCATAAATCCTTACGCCATTTTCCGGATCCTGAGTCGATGTCTTGACCGTCACAACTTCTTCCCATTGATTGCTCATAACCAGTGGAAGATGCTCGCGACAAAAATGGAGAGACTTAAAAGGCTTGATACAGCTATGGCAAAAAAGCTTATCGCAAATTCCGCACGTCACTTCACCGGGTTCTTCGGGATGGTTCGGACAAAAGAGATCAGC
>JAYVHR010000123.1:0-2184 GCA_043771075.1 Bacteriovoracaceae bacterium | reverse complement strand
AAATTCAGGCCTATGAAATTATCGGAAAGCCGATGGATCTCCAGGCGATTGTAGATCTCGTGAAAAAAACTCTCGCCTAAATTTCATCCATTAGTTTCAGCAGCTCAGGTAGCTCGAATGGCTTTTTCAGAAAATGCTCAATGCCCATCAGATGGCACCGCTGTTTCACCATGGCATCCGCACTCATTCCGATGATGGGAATAAAAGCGAGTGCCGGAATCGCCCGAAGTCTTTTCATGAACTCCACTCCCCCGATTACGGGCATGAAGATATCAAGAATAATGAGATCCGGAATGATGTGGTTAAAGAGGTGATCAAGACCGTCTTTTCCATTGAGGGCAATTTCCACTTCGTGACCGCAATCGGAGAGAACTTCAGAAAGAACTTTTCCTATGTCAGGATTGTCTTCAACGATGAGAATCTTTTTGTGCGTGCTCATGGACGACTCCCTGTCCTTGTTAAACTTCTATTTTAGCACCGTAACGAAGTTCGCGCAAAAGCCGTTCCTCTTCAGTTGATATCAAAGGATAAACAATCTCTTCTTAATGTACTTTAGGGATGGTCACCGCAATCGGACAGATGGCGCAGACGAGGATGAATCATGCAAATTTGCTACCACAGGATGCGGAGTTAATCAGAGGGCAAAATCGTAAGAAATCTTAAGCTTTCCTTTTTCTGAATGATTGATCTCACAAAAAGCATCGCCGCAAGGAAGTGCCAGAATTTTATTCTCCATCTTTGCCTTCGACTTCTGTGCTTCCAGAATACTGCGAAGAAAACGCTCGCTATTACCGGAGTCCGTCACCGGTGTCGCCTTGAGCATTTTCTCAGCAAGCGTAAGCACATTATCACTTTCTGTGAGATCGGTTTTGGCGAAATCCTCGTAGGTAAAACTATAGGCATAATGAGCGCAACCACCCATCTCGTAAGTGACCTTGAAGTCCTTAAGCTTCAGCCACTCCTTCAAACCATGCTTCTGCCTCTCCACCCGGGCCCCTTTGAGGACGCTTTTTATCGCCTCCGGGTTCAGGGTGCAGTCCTCCTGCGCGAAGGAATTGGTACTAATAAGTAATAAAGCGAAGATCAGGGTGTTTTTCATAAAGAAAAGCTTAGTAAAAAATGCATGCTTCTTGAAGAGGAGTTATGAAAAGGATAGAAAATCGCCATGAAAATTAAGTTTGCCCTCATTGGACTTCTTCTCTCTGCTTTCGCCTTCGCGGGTTGGGAAAACCCGGCCGTTCAGTGCCCGGAAAAAATCCTCCCGCAGGGTTATCCCTGTCTGGATCTTTCCGGTGTTGTGAATGTGTGGGATGACTTTCCGGCGGGGATGAGTGCTGAGGAAATGAATGAGTGGAAAATAAACCGCGCTCCTGACTTAAAACTTTGCCGCTACAACGAAATGTTAATCCGCGAAACGGAGAGACCCGGTACATTAACTCCGATCCAGGTTCAGATCGCGTGGATGGTCACAACTGGCGGAAGAAATTCTGAGAAAAAACTCCAGAGTGTCATTTCTGCTTCAAAAAAATATTCCATTCCTCCGCACGTTCTCCTCGGTGCCATTACCCAGGAATCCCTTCTCGCCAGTCTCGGGATTTCTCCCGATGGCGGTAACTATTCCTGTGGGATTGCCCAGCTGAATATTTCTGAATGGTGTGAAGGTGTCCAGGCCCTCCCGCAGGCAGAAAAAGAAGCAATTAAGTGGCCCGCTATTGCCTGCAGTTCAATTAACAGTGCCATGATTGAGCCGTTTTATAACATCGCTTTTAAGCGCCTGGGGAATCGCCCTGATTACCGGATGACTTCAACTGATTTTGAAGGCATCACTGCCACCGACGTGAGACTTCCGGAAAAAACTTTTCTCGCCGTGAATTCCTTTATCCAGAACTGTCAGAATGACGAACTCTCCATCCGTTTTAAAGCAGCAGTGTTGAAGAATCTCTTCGTGAATTTTGTTCCGGCGGAAATGAAGAATCGGGAGATTTATTCCCAGGACAGTCAGCGACCGGCTTCGTGCAGAATTCAGAACACCACCAGTTACTATCCTCTTCACAGTGGATGGTTACTCGCTGTCGCGGCCTATAATGCGGGCCCGCGAGTGACCAGCATCGTGGAACATTATTTTCAGCCCGGGGCCAATTCACTTCCGGCCATTTCTCCCAAAGATCTCGTCGAAGCACTTCA
>JAYVHR010000122.1:0-13324 GCA_043771075.1 Bacteriovoracaceae bacterium | reverse complement strand
AGCGAACTGAAGCAGGGAGATATCGTTCACTCACTGACGATGAAAAAAGATTTCACTGTTCACTCAGTGGATATCCGCAAACAGGAAGTCATGATTGGGAAGGGCCCGATTAAAATAAGTGTTCCTGTCTCCACTCTTGTCCGCACTAAAAACGCGCTTCCCTCAAGACAAGTAACAGTCAGCTTCAGTAAAACAAGAGATGCCCAGATAGAACTTGATGTCCGGGGTATGCGACTTTCTGAATGTCAGTCCATGGTAGAGCAGTCACTGGGTGATCTTCTTTCCGGTGACGTTCCCTACATCAGTGTCATTCATGGTCACGGCGATGGCATTCTCAAAAATTGGCTCAGGGACTACCTAAAAAAATCCCGGGACTTCAAGAGCGAGTTACCGGAAAATGGAAATGACGGTGAAACCAAGGTCATATTACGATAATGAGAGCAATCTCCTTACTTAAGATTTTTTTTTCTAGAGTTACGAATAGTGACCTCTACTGTTACGCCCTCCTTTCAATCATTGTCCTGATCGCACATTCAAATATTATTTTTTTACCAAGCACGATGAGTCCGGATGCCCCCTATATATTACTTTATATGGAAGAGCTTTCTTCACTGAAGGAATACTTCCAGAAGCTTATTTCCCTCCAGGGAATTGATTTTCAGCCGGTGAGAGACCTCTCACTCTGGATTGATCTTAAGATCTTCAGAGAAACCGGAATTAATTTATTCATTATCAATAATTGCCTTATCTGGAGTGGGTGCTGCTTCCATGTATTTCAACTCTCAAAGTTCGACGCAAAAAAAGACCACCGCCTGCTTCTGATTTTAGTCATGTGCCTCAGTCTCCATCCGGTTTTCTCGCAAACGGTGAACTGGTCAATGGGAAGAAAACATTTACTGGCATGTTTTTTTATTCTGTGGACGTGTAGAAAATTTTTGGAAATGTTAATGGGAAACAATAATTGGAAGAGCGTGTTTACCCTTTATGGGCTGTCACTTCTCTCGGTTCCTGTTTCTCTGCTCTGGCCCGTTTGGGCAACGATCACGGCTTATATTTCAAAGAAAGAGCAATTCAAGAAGATATTTCTCCGGTTGATTCCATTTTTCTTCCTGCTGGTAACCATCGGAATTATCAACTACATCTACTATTTCACCAGTGAGACTTATAAAGAGATCTATATTCAGAAAAGCGGAAGCATTGATTACAATTTGTTATTTCATCATATTGGTCAGCATGTAAAACAGATCCTGTATCCACTCCCGCTGCGGTTTCACTACCGCCTGGATAACTCTACGCTTTGGTTTTTCGGCATCGTACTCTTAATAACTCTTTGGCTTTTAAAACAATACCGGAAAGATCGCACACTCTGGATCTGGTTCTGCTTTTCAATCATAAGTATGGGACTTTTTCTAAGAACACCGGAAACGTACTTTGATACTTATGTCATACTTCCGGCGATAGGCTTTTTCCTGGTTATGACCCGAATTATTAATTCAACGTTTTCTAAGATGGCGGGGCTCATAGCAATACCCGTACTCATGGTCCTGACACTTAGATCCAACCCGGCCTGGATAAGTTTGCGCAACTTTAGTGAGAACAATTTCCACTATAACCAGGACTGTCCCACTGCCCGATCCCTTGCAGAGTCAATTTTTGTGGAGAAAAAAAAGCTCCCCAATGATCTGTTCGAATTTATTCAGCGAAATAATTGCCTGGAGGCCCGTGAAGGAGATAGCCCTGTCGGCACGCGGGGGATAAGGAACCTGGAGGCGCGGCTTTTGTTGATAGAGGATGAAATTGACTTAGATTATCGAAAAAAACGATTGTCTGAAATTGGGGAAGAAAACTATTACCCAAAAATAATTTATGCTCTTTTGATGTCCCGATTAGAAGACGATGTTGAGATTGAAAACGCTATGGTTAGCCTCAACAAAGCTTTTAGAACGCTCAAAACCCCGCTCGACTTTGACCCTATCGTCACTAATGAGCTCACACAATATTGTCAGAAAAAGGCACTGCCTGAATGTATCCAATTTACGGATAGATATGCACAGTTGGTAAAAGAACCGTTTCTCTAATTAGCAGTACGAATCAGTTAATGATTTTTCCGATTCTCCATGGACGGAACTTCCAGGATTCCTGTTCGTCTTCACTCCATGGCCATGGCACAGACAGTGAGAACCAAACCATGATCGCCTTCCCTTTGATGTTCCCGAAAGGAACAGTACCCCAGCGGCGGGAATCAGCAGAGAAGTCACGGTTATCACCCATCACGAAGAAGTTATCCTTCGGGACTGTGAACTTGTAATAGTTGGCGAAGTAATCGTTACCAACATCGACCTGGGTGACGTGAGTCTGATCACCTGTTTTCGTTTCAAGAAAGCGGAACTGATAAGCTTTGTAGCGCTCATCCATGTCTTCCATGATTTCTTTTCCATCAACTTCTTTCGTCGCGATCGGCTGATTGTTCACGTAGACAACTTTGTCGATCACTTCAACCGTGTCACCTGGAAGACCAACCACACGCTTGATGTAGTTCAGGTTCGGATCTTTAGGATATTTGAATACAATAACATCACCGCGTTTCGGTTGTTCCGGACCTGTGATGTATTTCGGATCAGAGAACCAGTCAGTGAAAGGCACTTTGAAACCGTAAGAGAACTTGTTCACGAGAATGAAGTCACCGATCAGGAGTGTGGGAATCATTGAACCTGATGGAATTTTGAATGGTTCGAAAAGAACTGAGCGGAAAACGAGAACAGAAAGGATGATGAAAGTGAACGACTTCACTTCCTTGATAAACTTTTCTTTCTTTCCGATTATCGGGGCTGCTGCAATTGCTGCTTCCTCAGATGAAGCCGGAGTTCCGTTAGTATCAACGGGTGTATTGTTTTCCATTTGGAAGGTCCTTTATTTTTTCTGAGGATACATGTGGGAGTAATAATATTCCATCACGTTCTTAGCGAGGAGAGGGGATTTTATATACCACTTCTTCTGGTTCACGATCATGACACAGATAGAAATACCTTTGTCGTTCTTATCTTCCAATGATTTAGCATAGCTTACAAACCAGTCCCGTTTCCCGAATGGATCGCCACCGGTGAGACTTCCGGTTTTGCCACCAATCTCAAGCTTGGACAAAAGATACTGGCTGCGACGGAAAGATGACCGGGCAGTCCCCTGAGTGATAGTTGCCATAAAGAGAGTACGGAGATCCTCGGCAGTGGCCGGAGTCAGTACGAGCTCATCTTTTTTGAGAGGTGGATAAATGACTTTTTTATCATTAATGCTTTCAAGAGATCTGATCACAACCGGATAACGGAGAACACCCGCGTTCGCTACAATTGAAGCAATGACGGCGCCATGAACCGGACTCATCAGCGTGTGAGTGTTAAGACCCGAAGAAAGCTCAGCGAGGTTGTACTGGTCTTTCGCCATTTCAAAAACTGAGGGAGAAAGATTCACGCCTTCCACAAGTCTCTTATTGAATCCGAATTTTTCCGCCATTTTTTTAAGACCGGCAGGAGTGAGATTCTCGAGAGCGGTACGGCCAAAAATTACATTGTTTGACGTCGCGAAGGCTTTCTCGAAATCAAGACTGCGCACCCATCTTCTGTGAGGTGGCTCTTTTAACTGATGACGATAAAGAGTTGTCGACCGACCGGTGAAGCTGAACTCTGTTGATGTCTTGATGTGAGTGTTCTCAAGAAGATCTGCGGCAGTGATGACTTTAAAGATAGAAGCTGCCGGATGTGAGTTCGTGAAGGCCAGGTCGCGACCGAAGACATGTTTTGAGCGTGAGTAATCGACTGCTGCGAGGATTTGCCCTGACTCATTATCCAGCACCACAACTGATGTGTAGTCCGGGCGATAGAGAGCGAGTTGCTTTTTGACGAAGTCTTCGAGCTCTTCGCGGAACGTGTACTGGATGTTGTAACGGGAATTGGAATAATCGACCTGTTCCACCCAACTCTGATGCTTGGAGAGGATCTTCGACCACTCATCCAGTTGCTCTTCATTGGGTTTAACAGGTACTGCGGGAGATTCCCACAGGGTGTTATCTTTGATGAAGTTAAGATTCGCCCACGACGGTAGAGTCGCGACGATCATTATCCCCAGAAAGAGGAAAGCTTTGCGGTTTAAGTCCTTAAAAACCATAAAGGCATTATGCCTTAAAGTTCTTTCCAATGACAAAAAATTCTTTACTGACGCTTCTGGTAGATTTTGGTTTCAAGTAATGGATTTCGCTGAATATGTTTTTCTGAGTTTTTAAGTAATTTTGCGCGTCCTGAGAGTCGAAGACCTTAATTACGAAGTTTCCTCCCAGCTTGAGGAATTTTGGCAGGAGTCCAAACACCGATTCCACCAGGTTCAAACTCTTGATCTGATCCACTGACTTGATACCGGTTGTATTTGGCGCCATGTCAGAGAGAACGACATCAAACTTATCATCCACGCCAAGATGGGCGAGATCCTGAATATCAAAAATGTCTTTCTGGTAAACGCGGACGTTGGGAATTCCGGTGAGTACTTTGTTCACTTCACGCACATCAATTCCCACTACACGGCCTTTGTCGCCGATCACTGAACTCGTGTACTGAATCCATGAGCCAGGATGATAACCAAAATCAACAACGAACATTCCGGGTTTCAGAATTTTATATTTCTCGTCGATTTCTTCTAGCTTATAGACCGAACGAGCGAGGAAGTTTTCTTGCTTTGCCTTGTTAAAATAATGGTCTTTGACCTTGAAGTTACCCATGAGGCTTTCTATCAGCTTTTAGCGATGTTGTCGACCCGGGACGGTATTCAAGGTATTCTCAGGCGATGAAAAAGAACGAACTCGCTACCACCGTGGTCGAGCGCCTGAGAAAGGTGCATCCGGATGCTCACTGCGAGCTGAATCACTCCAATCCCTTCGAGTTATTACTCGCAACGATTCTTTCCGCCCAATGCACAGATGCCCGTGTGAACATTGTAACTCCGGCGCTTTTTAAAAAATACCCTTCTCCACAAAAACTGGCGAAGGCTCCATTGGAAGATATTCAGGAACTCATCAAATCCATAAATTTTTTCAACAACAAGGCAAAGAGTCTTCTGGGATGTGCTCAGATGCTGGTCGGAAAATTTAAGGGAGAAATTCCCCGGACAGTTGAAGAGCTGGAAGAACTTCCGGGAGTTGGAAGAAAAACGGCCAATGTTGTTTTAGGAAATGCTTTCAATATCAACACCGGAATTGTCGTTGATACTCACGTGAAGAGAACGAGTAATCTGCTTGGTCTGACTAAACAGTCTGATCCCGCGAAGATTGAAATTGAGCTCATGAAACTTTTCCCGCAGGATACATGGTGTGATCTTTCGCATCTTTTAATTTTTCTTGGTAGAAGAACCTGTATCGCCAACCGCCCGCAGTGCGATCTTTGCAATCTGAAAGATGTCTGCCCATCGAGCGGAAAATTTATGAAGAAAATACCTGTGAAAGCTCAGGGAAAAGCGATGGGTGGCACCAGAGCAGTGGTGGCTCGTAAGACTTCAAAACTTTCGTAACTTTTTTTCCCTGTGAATAAAACTCAAGCCCGGCTTCCTTGCACAGCAGGCTTCCGCCTGCGATATCCCAGATATTTTTCGGTCTGAGACTGACAACGAAATCCATTTTCCCGTGTGAAAGCCTGCCGAGCTTATACGCAATACTTCCGACAGCAGTCAGAGAAATTTTTTCCGACGTCTGATAGCGGTAAAGTCCCTGCGAATATTCGGTCCGCGAAACTTCTCCCCGAAGATATTCTTTCTTGTCCCACTTCTTCACTGTCTTCGAAGAAAAAATTTCTTTCGTCACAGGATTTGCGACCCAGCCTTCGCCCGCAAAATTTTCATTCTCAAATAGTCCCACCGAGACAGACCACTCAGGTCTTCCCTCTATGTATTCGCGTGTTCCATCGAGAGGATCAAGAGCGAGCAGGGGAAACTTCCATTCATTGAATTTCTCTTCGGAGTAGAAGCAACAGTCCGGGAAGTGCTTCTGTGAAAGTGTCTCCACACTGTGAGACAATGCGAGATCAAGCTCAGTTACCGGGGTGTTATCTGGCTTCATAGTTATTAAGGGTTGAGGGTATTTGTTAAGATCTGATAACAATTCAGGAAAATGAGAACCCATTATGTCAGCTAAATTTCTTTTCAATAAAGATTTTTTATCCACAAATTTACCCTAGTTTTCCACAACTTAATTTGTTGTGATGTCTTACACTACGCAGGCGGTCTAATCATTAACAAAAGTAATATCAGCAACATAAAAAAGGGGAACTTTCGTTCCCCTTACATTCCACAATTCTAAAATAGCTGACAAGAACAGTTTTCCCCAATTCTTGTTAACCGGCCTCGTTGGTGGCGAGCATTTCAATCCACCCTTCCTGAGACATGGACAGTGCAAAGATTCCATCGTTCGCTTCGTTCAGCTCACCGATCACATTCGTCACCAGCTTAACCCCAGAGGAGTCAACGTAAACGAAAGGCGAATCAATTTGCGAGGAATTTGGCGAGGTAAAGTGTGAATAACAAGCCGAGAAATCTTTGAAAACAGTAGCCGTTAAGGGTGCCTTGTACAAAAGTCCTCCTTGAAGCCTGGTTGGGAGAATCCATTCCTCCCGTCTCTCTTACATTGTAACAACAAGCCGGAATTTGCTGCAAAACAAATAACAGGAATGTAAGTAATCTTCAGGTCTTAACTCATTCCACACTGAGAAGAATGGTCGGATTTTGCCGGTCATCGCTTGAGGAGTTCCACGATATCCGGTGGCGAACGATAGAAGTCGTAGACCATGCGAACGCGCCCTTCAAAGTGCGAATCGAGAAGGCAAACCAGCACGTAAACTGTGTAGATAAAGTTTCTGCGCGAGCGAAGCCGGCTGATCGTCTGAAAAATCCACTCGAGCGGCAGAATGGAAAGAAAGACAACAAACCAGAGAAGACCAAACCCCACCATCAGATTCTTTTCCACTAAGAGTGACAATACCACCAGTATTGCAACCAGCACCACGAGTTCGCGAAGGCGCTTGATATCGATCGCAAACGTGCTGAGGAGGCGGTATTTGGGCTTCGTGATCATGAAGATGAGTGAAACAAAACCAATAAGGGAAAGCGCATAAAAAGATTTCCGCTTAAGCAACGTAGTGTACCAGGAAGAGAGCTGGTGAAAGTCCAGACCATCATCAAAGAATGAAAGGTCCACATGAGTAAGAAGTGTAATCACAATCAGGAAGAGACCGAGAAAAGTATATTTGAGGAACTGTCCGCGATACCAGTCTGTATGCTCTTCCAGAAAAAAGAAATAGAGGAGAACGAGACCGATGGGAAAAAGAAAGAGGTGATTATAATTCAGTACCACTCCCCAATAGCAGAGAAGACCGTACATGAGCCCAGACCGGTAAGTGGCGCTCTTGATACACCAGAGAATCCCCCACACCCAAAGGACGGAGAAAGTAGTGGATGAGCAGGCGAATAAATCACGTTTCAGAAACAGTGAAAAAGACCAGGTGGAAACGAGTGCAAAAATTCCCAGAATCGAAAGCCGGCGCGAAATAAAAAATCTCAGGATCCCGTAGAATGCGAGGAGATAGAAGATGAAGGATACAAAATAGAGGTACATACTCCATCCAAGATTCACGAGATGCGGAAATCTTCTGAACGGGAGGAAGTTAATCTGGAGATAACTCCAGAGCTGGCCATTAATTTTTTCTTCCGGATCGATGATGAGCTTGAAGGTTTCAAGATTTGAAAGAAACGGAAAGCTCGGCATAGAAACAAGAAAGAGAGCTATAGAAAGAAATAGAACCGTTTTCTCAAACGAGTCGAGATAGCGATATTCAGTAAACTGAGTGGATACTGATTCTTCAATAATTTTTCCCCGGGTGGGCCACGAATAAAAAATACCGAGGATGATAAAGAAGCCCCAGAAAAAGTGACGGATCATTCCCTCCGGAAGAAACGACATGATGTTGAAGATGATCATCATCACCGCAGAACCAATGAGCACCCGATAGAGAACGCGATCAATACTGGAATTGGCGCGGAAATAGATTCTCAACCGGTGATCAATCTCCTTACCCAGCAGATACCACTGTCCCATCATGAACATTAAGTAGAGTAAAACCATCAGGCTTTGAACGAAGATGTTGATTTCGAGTGTTTTAGGAATCCACACCGGCAGGAGCAGGAATGAGAAGTAGATAAGTAGCCGGTTTATAAAGAATCTGGCTTTCTCGCTCCAGATATTCGACTTATTTACTAAAGTATTGTCCATATAATCCGATCAATTTAATAAGGTTTTAATAAAGCCTTACGTAGATTGAATCCGAGGTATTGAAAAGAGGGCCGGACTGTTCAACCGGTCCTCTTTTTCTTCCAAGTGTAACTTGGTTTTTCTTCCCTCGCACCAATTATGTCCTGCTATCATTTGAGTAATGCGTGTTTTGAACAAGCCTTTTATCCTGATGATTTTTACTCTGGTTGTTTACGCCGGAGTCTTAGGAAAAAAAACCAGCAATCCCGACGCGCAATACATTCTTCCACCACTGTTTGAAACAACTCAGCCTTTCGAGTACCTCGCGCGTCTCGCGTCTCTTGAGACAATTGATTTCCAGCCGGTGAGAGATCTTTCTCTCTTTCTCGATATCTCATTTTTCAGAATGAATGCCACCATCACCTTCGCCACTTTCAATGCCATCTTCCTGGGCATTCTTGCTTGTCTGATGATGGCTCTCCTGAAAAGAATTTCGCCTGAAAAAAAACACGACATGCCTTTTTACTGGGCCCTGGTATTCGCCTCTCATCCCCTCCTTTCGCAATCAGTGGGATGGGGAATGGCGAGAAAACATATTCTCGCTGCATTGTTTGTTTTGTGGGCGACAATCCTCTTTCTCGAATGGAAAGAAGGGAAAAAGCACTGGTTATATTTTTTCATCGCGTATGTCACTTCAGTCCTCTCGCATCCCGTCGCCATCCTGTGGCCACTCTGGGCATTCATCCATCTTCGGGCCACACGCACAGTGATAACGAAAGAAACTAAAAAGATTTTCTCTCTCGTTATCATTTCGATGATTCTTTTATTCATGATCAATTTTACATATTACAAAATAGGCCATCCCGTTCACGCTGACGTCTATCCCCGTTTCAGCACCAGTCTGACCGATGCGCGGGCGATGATTTCAAATTTTACCTTTGATCTCACTCAGATTTTCTACCCGTTCCGGCTAGCCTTTGTTTACTATCCGGACTTTTCAGTTTCCTGGCCGGGCTTCATCATCATCGCCCTGATCGGCGCCATTTTAATTATCAGGAAAAACTGCCAGCTTCTTTCGTGGGTGATCTTCAGCTTTTTAACTATTCCGATGTCCGTCACCCTGCCGGGAGTTTACGATTCCTATCTCATTCTCCCTTGTGCTGGGATGATGATTATCCTTTATTTGATGATCGATTTTCACTCTCCCTGGACGAAGTCACTTCTCGTGGGAACAGCAGTTGCATTGGGCGTCTTTACCCATTTCGAGGCTCGGAAATGGACTGATGAAGTGATAATCAATGCCCGGAATTTCGAGAATGCGAAAACCTGTCAAACGGCAATGAACTTTGCAATGGCGAGCTATGGAAAAGGAAAGAAAGTTCCGGTGGGACTAATCAGCTACATCCGCGCTAATTCCTGTTTTGACATAGCTGTTCAGTTTCCTCCCGCGAGCCGGAGGATTTTTCTGTATATCGAAAGCATGATGCTGTTTTACGAGGACGGTGCTTTTCCCTACGAAGAACGGGTCAGTCGTCTCAGGTTCCTGGGAGAGCGGCATTATTTTCCCCGTCTCGTTTACGCCGCTCTTCTGGCGACAGAAAACAAGGCCACCGAAGTTGAAGAGAATGCCCGCTTTGTTCTGGATATGGTGAGGGGCCCAATCCCCGTCAGTGCCTCAGTCATCGACCAGGTTCTGAGGCCTTACTGCGAAATCAACAGGCTTCCCGCCTGCCTCGAAGTCACAAACAGTGAGCCGACACCGGGATATCTTTAGGCCTGTTCCTAAGCTTGAGGGATTCACTTCATAGTCCCCTCCATCACTTTCTTCCCACTTGCAGCAACTCAGCCAAATGGTAGCCTATATAGGGGCAGTGTGCCCGGTTTTTCAGAATGAAAGACCCGTCCCACCTCAAAGCTTTCATGGAGGAAAGATTTGGGAATTTCGTTTGGTTCCATTAATTCAGGCCTTCCAAAGGACATCGTTCAGCAAATTATTGAAGCTGAGAAGATGCCTATTAAGCAAATGGAAGCGCGCAAAGCTAAAATCGAGAATAAGAAAAATCTCGTCGGGCAGCTCACAACTCTTGTTGAAAACATGCGCGGAGAAATTCTTAAGAATAAAACTGAAAGATCACTTCGAGAACTCGCCGTAAGCACCGGCGACTCCAAGAATATTGCCGTTACAGCTGACAAGAACGTTGCTCTTCCAGGCAAGTATCAGCTGGAAGTCACACAACTCGCGCAGAACGCATCGGCTGTCACCAATGGTGTAGAAGACAAAGATAAAACCTATATGGGTGTCGGCTACATCAAAGTGGCCATGGCCAATGGTGATGAAAAAGAAATTTATATTGATGAGGCAAATTCCAGCCTCACAGGGATTGCCAAGCTCCTGAACGGTGATCCTGATCTCGGCCTGAAAGCAACTGTTGTGAATGATGGGAAAGGCAGTGATGAACCGTGGCGCCTCATGGTCTCGCTTTCTACAACCGGTGATGATCAGAATGCAGAGTTCCCTTACCTCTACCTCGTGGATGGAGAAGTTGATCTGTACTTTGATCAGGAAAAGCCTGCACAGGATGCAAAAGTAAAACTCGATGGCTTTGAGATTGAAGTCCCTTCGAACAAGGTGACTGATCTCATTCCGGGAGTGACGATCGACCTGAAGAAAGCCAAGGCTGGCGAAGAAATGAATATTGAGATCACTGAGGACGTTGCCAAGATCGGTGGCAAGTTCCAGAGTCTCGTGGATAACATAAATAACGTTCTTAAGTTCATCAAGGAACAGAACACTCTTGATGAAAAATCTGATACAGCAAGCACTCTCGGGGGTGATCTCACCCTCACAACTATTGAAGGAAAGATCCGCACCGCGATCTTCTCTCCCATCCAGACGGACTCAGGTCCAATGCGAATGGGTGACCTTGGTGTCAGCTTCCAGCGCGATGGTCTCCTGAAGTTTGATTCAGCTAAGTTTGAAGCGGCACTCGCCAAAGATTACAAAGCAGTTTCTCAGACCCTCACAGGTAAATATGATCCGGCAGTCGGGAAGACCCGCGGGTTCATGGATCTCCTGGATGACACGGCCAAGAACCTGACCAGTCCACCCAACGGGATTCTTCCTTCACGTAAGAGTGGTCTGACCAATAACATCGGACAGATTGATCGCCAGATACAAACCCGCGAAAGAATGATCGCGCGGAAAGAAGAAGTACTGAAAGCGAAGTTTGCCCGACTGGAAGAGACAATTTCCAGGATCAAAGGACAAGGCGCGGGACTGGCAGGATTTGCCCAAGCCCCGGGCTGAATGCAGCTGTGATAAAATTTGAATCGAGATAAATGGAGGAGGATTCCATGTCATACGGCTTAGGTGCATATAAAAAGACGTCGGTTGAAACAGCAAGTAAGGAGCAGATCCTTCTGATGCTTTATCAGGCGGCAATTAAGAACTGTAAGAAAGCAATGGATGCAATTGACCAGAAGAACATCGCCAAAAAAGGTGAGTACATCGGGAAAATGCAGGACATTGTGGTGGAGCTGTCAAACTCACTCGACCTCGAAGTTGGTGGTGAAGTTGCCCGCGAACTTTCTTCACTCTATGATTACATCCTCTACGCAAGTACGCAGGCCAATATCAAGATCGACAAGACTCAGCTCGAAGGCTGTCTCCGTGTCCTCAATACTCTCTACGACGGATGGACTGAGGCAATCAAGACTCTGAAGGCCCAGCAGAATCCAACAACGAACGGATCAAAGAGCGCTTAATGGATAAATTCGTACTCCTCCTCGAAGAATTTGTGCTGAAAGCTGTGACACTCACTGAATCCATTCTTGAAAGTGAAGTTGATGCTGACAAGCTCGATAGTTTTACTGCCAATCGCGAAAGATTATTTCTCGTGATCGACCAGATCTCACGTGAGGTAATCTGGAATGATGTTCCGGAAGAAAGAAGAAATGAAGTGAATCGCCGGATTGATTACATCAAAAAACTCGACGAGCAACTCATGGTGAAACTTCAGGAGTATCAGATTGAACTCCGGAAAGACATTGAGAAGACTCATCGAAGTCACGAGTCCATTAAAGGTTACAACCTGAACGATGTTAAATAAAAAAAAGCTCCCGAAAGGGAGCTTTTTTTATGCCACTTCAATTTCTCTTTCTTTAGGCAGTTCACTGAACCAGGCAGAACCATCATAAAATGTTTCGGTGTCCACTTCCATCCACACGCCTTCAGGAATCGCTGTATAAAGTGAATCCCATTTAGCACCCGGAATGCCGGCCACTTTCTTCATCGCAGCTTTCACTGAAGGATGAGCGTCGAAGTTCGGAGCAAATTCAAAAGACATTATTGCAAAAGACATAAGATCACTACGGTCTGAGAATCCATTTCTCATCGCCCGAAGAAACGCATTGGTAATCATGCAATGGAGGCTTATGTCATCAATATCATCAATAAGCTCAGGTGAGTTTTCCTGCATCGAGAGAATAACCTCGAGACCAAGGGGAGAAACCCAGCACTCATCACCTGCAAAACGCGGACGAAGGCGTTCTGCCATTGTTGTGTCGTTCTTACTGTCCCAGATATAGCTGTTACCCTTATCGAAATCCCAGTGAACCTTAAAATCAGAAGCTTTGATCTGGACCAGGCAAGTCTGCCAGTTCCCCATTGCTTTTTTTAGCTCCGAAAAAGGACCTGTACTGACATCATATCCATGAAAATGATGAGCGCGTCCTGTGACAGTGTAAAAGAATCCGGAAAGTGTATTACCATCCGATGTCACCGAAACTGCAGTCCACGTATCGTGAGCGAGTTCACTGGACTGAATGAGAGAGACGGCGATTTCCTGAAGGCAACGGTCGACGTTCATGATTTCTCCTTGGTAACTACCATTCTAATTCCGACTTTTTTTCTGGATAGCCGGGTGCAAATTTGCCGACCCTGTTCCCACTGTTCAAACAACCTTAAAATAAGCGGATGACTGTCAAAAAAATATTAATCATCCAGACGGATGACATGTACTTCCTGCATGAAACTTTGCAGGTTTTGTC
>JAYVHR010000121.1:0-3718 GCA_043771075.1 Bacteriovoracaceae bacterium | reverse complement strand
TGGCCAACCAGCCGGTTTCTGATCAGGATATCGATACCCTGATCAGTAATCAGAAATACGCTGAAGCCCTGAAGCGGGTTCAGGAAAAAATTGAAGACTCGAAATCTTCAAAAAAAGATCGTGAATGGGCAAAACTCATCGTGAAAGAGGCCATGCTGAAAATCGGCCTTCATGGATACGAGACGGCCGTGAAAGAACTGCGTGCTCGTGAATGGCCTAAAGATCCGGTCGCACATGCAATGGTGAGTCTCGTTTACGCGCGCTCATTGCAAATCTACGGACAATCTTACTCATGGGAAATTCGTAAGCGCGAGAAAGTTTCCGGGAAAGAAAGTTTTGATCTCAAGACAATGACGATGGGTGAGATTTATCAGGAAGCTTTTGCGGGATTTGAAAAGGCCTGGAAAATTCGCGAAGCTCTCGGAAAATTAAAACGAAATGAACTTCCTGAAATCATCACTCCCAATAATTACCCGGAAGATGTCCGTGGAACGTTGAGAGACACGCTTACTTATATCGTAGCAGCGTTTCTCAACGATACTTCCGGATGGTCTCCTGAAGAATCAAACAGCACTTATGCACTGGACGCTAATGACCTTCTTGAAAAATCCCAGAAGTTTAACCTGACCGACACAAAAGTTCATCCCTTCCGGAAAATGGCTTTTGTCCTGAATGATCTCAATCAGTGGCATGAATCAAAAGGACGGAGTGAAGCTGCACTTGAAGCGAAGCTCGAGCTTTATCGCCACATGTGGCAGCAGCTCACCTCGCTGAGTGCAAAGAAAAAGATCAGGGAATCACTGGAGAAGACAATCGCACGTCAGAAATCCAATAAATGGGTTTCGATGGCCTATGCGACGATCGCGGATTTCTTAAGAAGTGAATCCGAGGAACCGAAGGCCCTGGCGATGGCAAAAACCGGAGCTTCACTGTTTCCGAAATCTCCGGGAGCTTCAAAGTGCCGCGACATAGTAAATGATATCGAACTTCCATCATTGGCCCTGGAAGGAATGAATATCGATATGGGCCCACGCCGTTCACTGGGAGTAAATTACAAGAACCTGGAAAAAGTATATTTCCGCAGCTTCAAGATTGATTTCAAAAGCTTCATCCGTTCAACCAAGGATTACTCACTTCGACCGGGCTGGAGAGAACTTGAACCGTATCTGAAGAATGCACCTTCATATAAGTGGGAAACTGACTTGCCGACGACGACTGATTATAAGCAGCATCGGAATTTCGTCACACCTCCTCAGCATAAGCCCGGACTTTACGCCATCATGGTTTCCAATAAACCTTCATTCACTGAAGGAGTCATTCATGGTGTTCAGATGTTCATGAGTGATTTTGTCTTCGAGGTTGAGAGAAATACGGAGAAGCAGGAATTCGTCGTTCATGTCATGAAGGGATCTAATGGCGAACCGGTGAAGGACGCCGGAGTTTCGCTTTATACAGCGGACTATCAGAATGGACATAAACTCCGCTCCGACGAACGGACGGATGTAGAAGGCAAAGCTACTTTCACTGCGAGGACATTTTTAAATACTAACAATTCTTTCTTCTTTGTCGTGGAGAAAGACGGACATGTGGTGGCATCTAAAAACGCCGACAGCATGTATGCTTCCGGAGAGGGAAATACAGGTGTTACTAACGCATTCATTTACACTGACAGAAGTATCTACCGCCCGGATCAGAAGATTCTCTGGAAAATCGTCGCCTATCGTGGAGACAACAAGGACAAGAGTTACCAGGTTGATGCCGGACAAGTAGTGACCGTCCAGTTGCACGATGCGAACTATGAAATTATCCAGAAAACAGAACTCAAGACGAATCGATTCGGATCTGCTTCCGGAGAGTTTAAAATCCCGAAAGGAAAGCTTCTAGGCAACTGGTCCATCACCAGCACTCATGGTGGTTCAGTCAGTATGCGTGTGGAAGAATATAAGAGACCAACTTTCCTCGTTGAATTCGATGAGAAAATGGCTGAGCTCCGTCTTAACAAAGACGCCGTTATCAAAGGAAAGGCGAAATATTATTTCGGCATGCCACTGACGAAGGGGAATGCAAAATGGACTGTTCATCGTCAGGCCGTCCTTCCCTGGTGGTGTTTCTGGGGAAGATGGAACTGGGGTAGTCTCCAGAATAACGAAATGGTCGCAACCGGGATCACACCTCTGAATGATGAAGGAAGCTTTGAGGTAAAATTTAAGCCAACTTCAAATGAAGATGTGAGTGACATCAAAGATATCGTTTATAATTATCAGGTGAAAGCTGATGTCACTGACGAAGGCGGGGAAACTCAGTCGGCCCAACTTTCCAATACGATTGGATTGAGCGCAGTGGCGGCGACTATTATTCCCGAAAATAATTTCTTCCTCGCAGGAACCAAAGCGCTGATTTCCATCAACAGAACTGACCTGAACGGTAGAGCACTGGCCGGTAAAGGCAAGTGGAAACTCATTCGTCTCAAGCAACCGGGGAAAACTCTCACTCCATCAGATATTCCGGTACCGAATGAGCTCCTCACGCTCTCGAAAGGAAAACTGGTTTTCCCGGATGATATGAGGCAGCCGCGTTGGGATCCTGACTTTCGTTTTGATCTCTATCTCAGGGAGTGGGAGGAAGGGGAGACCGTCAATTCAGGAGACTCTACCCACGGTGATAATGGAAAATATGATGTTTCTCTTCCGGGAATGAAAGAAGGGGCCTACCGGCTTCGATATGAAACGAAGGACAGTTATAATTCTCTGTTTGAAGAACAAAAAGAAATACTCGTCGTCGGCAAGAGTACTCACTTTCCTTTGCCCGGTCTCATGCTCGTTCAGAAAGGTAGTGTGGAAGTTGGTGAGAAGGCCCGTCTCTTTGTCATGACAGGTTTTCCCGGACAAAGGATGCTATTTGATTCATTCCGGGACGGAAAATTATTATCGCGCCAGATTCTGGTCAACGGGAAAAATGATACCCTGATTGAAATCCCCATCACTGAAAAAGATCGCGGCGGACTGGGATTTGCGCTTCATCTTCTGAATGACTATCAGGATGTCCGTTTCACAGAATCCGTTATGGTTCCTTGGAGTAATAAGCTGGTTGATGTTTCATTCTCAACGATGAGAGATAAAATCAGACCAGGCAGCAAGGAGACGTGGTCGATAACCCTGAAAGGGAAGAACAACAGGAAGATCGGTCCGGAAGCTTTTGAACTTCTGGCCTACATGTATGACAAGAGTCTCGATAGTTTTGGCCCTCATTCACCAGTCCAGCCTATCAGTATTTTCCCCATGAATTCCGGATCATCATTTCCGGAAAGTGAAATGGGTCCTGGCATTCAGATTTATACAAATTTATCCTACTTCCCTAATACTCATGAATTCTCCGGGTTCAGTCCTGATCAGGTGAATTTTTATCCCAACTACGGAATTGGCGGGATGGGATCGAGACAAGGATTTGGCAGCGGTGGCGGGAGATATGCTGAGAAAGGAATGATGGCGAAGCGAAGTAAAGTCTCCAATGATATGGAGATGGCATCCATGGCCGATGCTTCTGCACCTGCAGCACTTGCTGAGTCTCAGGCCGCTCCCGGGATGGCGAAATCCAGAGGGGAGGCTGATAAAGAAAAAGCTCCTGCTGTCGTAGAAATGCGAACGAACTTTTCAGAAACGGCGTTCTGGAAGCCACACCTCGTTCCTGGAAAAAATGGATCAGTGTCTTTTGAATTCAC
>JAYVHR010000120.1:0-2315 GCA_043771075.1 Bacteriovoracaceae bacterium | reverse complement strand
CTTCTTCATTGTGACAATCATGTCGTCCATCAACTGCTGCATCTCGGGAGAAGTGATCTCTGCCTGAGTGAGTTCGCGTGCCGTCAGACGAAGAACGGGGTTACCGATCGTCATGATGGGAAGGTTTCTGCCTTCTGCGTAAGAGGAGAATGACACAAGAAGAGACAGAATAATAAGTGTGGTTTTCATAGGGATATTCAACCTTAGGAGAGAGGAAAACTCAACTATCTAAATGTTTCTTCAAAATAAGGCATAATTTTGCGTGGCGCAGTTCCCAATCATTGACCATTTGTATTAGCGTTATTCTTTACCTTTTCACGAGGAATTGCGTATGTCAGTGAAGCTTCCGGAAGCAGTGATTTCCTGCTCCAATTTTATTAATGGCGAATGGGTTGCGGGCCAGGCCGGCACTCTTGATGTCATCTCACCTTATAACGGAAAAAAAATCGGCGAAGTCACTTTACCGACTCAGATGCAGATTCAACACGCAATTGCGTGTGCAGAAAAAGCGCAGGTGGCCTGGGCCGCGACTCCGATGAAGGAACGGTCGCAGGTTCTTTTTAATTTCAGAAATATACTCATGCGTGACATCGAAGAGATCTCGCACCTCAAATCTGCGGAGAGTGGAAAAACTTTCAACGAAGGCCGTGCGGGACTCATGAAGGGGATTGAAGTCCTCGAGTACGCACTCTCTCTTCAGAATATCGATGTCGGTGGAAAACTCGAAGTTTCCCGCGGAGTAAATTGTGAATATCGCCGGGCCCCTTTGGGAGTTGTCGCGAACATCACACCGTTTAACTTCCCGGCGATGGTTCCCATGTGGACGATTCCTATCAATCTCGCGCTCGGGAACGCTTACGTGTGGAAGCCCTCTGAGAAAACTCCTCTCACCTCAATGAAGATTGCGAATGCTTTAGCTGAAGCAGGATTACCGAAAGGTCTCATGACCGTCCTTCAGGGCGGAGCTGATACAGTGAATGCCATCATCGATCATCCGGGAGTGAAAGCTGTCGGATTCGTGGGCTCAACGAAAGTGGCGAAACTGGTCTACACTCGTACTACAGCACTCGGGAAACGTGCGCTTTGTATGGGTGGAGCAAAAAATCATATCGTCCTTCTTCCGGACGCAACTCCGGAAATTGCCGGTCCGGGAATTTCTGATTCCTTCACCGGATGTGCCGGCCAGAGATGTATGGCCGCTTCGGTTCTTCTTGCCGTTGGTGATGTAGAAAAAAGTATCGCTAAGATCATGGAACGGGCCTCTTCCATGAAACTCGGAACCGAGATGGGTGCTCTGATCTCGAAGACCCAGAGAGATTTTCTCATTGAAAGTATTTCGCGCGCTGAAGAACTTGGTGCCCGTGTTCTACTCGACGGAAGAAAAGTTCCGCCCCCGGCAGGAATGGAGAAGGGGAACTGGTTGGCACCTACCATCCTCGATCACGTTCAGCCAGGAACTGAAGCTGCGACCGTGGAACTCTTCGGACCGATCCTTTCGATTGTTCGCTGTAAAGATGTGACGGAAGCGATTCAGATTCAGAATTCATCCGAGTATGGAAACGCGTGTTCAGTATTCACAAACTCTGGTGCGATGGCCGAGAGAGTGAGCAGGGAAGCGAAGGCCGGAATGATTGGTGTGAATGTAGGTGTCCCTGTTCCGCGTGAGCCATTCTCATTCGGCGGCGTCGCTGCTTCGAAATTTGGTTCCGGTGACATTACTGGTGACCACTCCCTCAACTTCTGGTCGGACATCCGCAAGGTGACGACGAAGTGGGAAAAACAGAACGACAATAATTGGATGTCTTAAGGAGATATATGATACTGAAATTTGATGAGAGGGCCGAGCACGTAGTCCTCGCGACTCATGCGACCCTGAAATACCCGGAATCCATTCCGCTTGATTGGGGAAATAAGGATCCGCTGAAACGTGGTGCTGTTGTCGCCACTCAGACGAATCCGAAAGCACGAAATGCTATCGGCACCCACTCTGGTTCATATACTGTGTATCGCGCGCTCTCGATGGCATCGGGGAAATATTCTCCGACCCATAGGCCGGATCTCCACAACACGCATTCTCCGGTGAAGATCGGCCCATATCCTTCATGGTTTGATGAAACGAAAATTGTTTCACTTGATCCGTGGGGACTTGATCCTTCACAGAATTTTCCTGCTCTTTTTGAAAAGGGTTACGACATTCGTCCATCGATTGCTGTCACTCAGGCGCATCTTCAGATCCCTGAGATTCACGACGCCATCCGTGCCGGAAGAATCAAGCCTGATGGAAAGCTCATCCTCGATAACATGGATATCAAAGT
>JAYVHR010000119.1:0-7119 GCA_043771075.1 Bacteriovoracaceae bacterium | reverse complement strand
CAGTCAGGTTATATGGAAGCTGAATTTTCTTCCCGCTACGAGTGTCGTGATGCTCTCGGATGGTATTACTAGTATTTAAAATCTTGCAAGCTGAGGCCGGTGGAGAAATTCACCGGCCTTTTTTATTGGCAGCGAAAACTCATATCTGTCGTGTAGCCCTTTCCAAGTCCTGAATCGAAAGCGGCCCCACCTAATGTTCCCACTCCACCGGCATTCCGCTCTTTTTTCCCACCGTAAACATACGCACCACTCCCCGCAGTCTTTACGAAGCGTGAGATGGCCTTTCCGCGCTTATAAGTATCTTCATCCACATCACCGGAGTAATGCGTGCGTTCACTCGTAAAAGCCGCTCGCTTCTCATATTCCTCACAATAGTGATTGGCCTGACGGATCGCTTGTTGTTCACCGGTTTCTTTTTCTTCCGCGCGGACAATCACCCGATGGATGCCGCTGGCACCTGGCCGGACATCACGGTGATGACCACAGGAAACGAGGAGGAAGAAAAGAGAAGTAAGAATGATTGTTTTCATGAATCTATTTTACGAGAGGTAAACCCGGCCCTCAAGAGCGGCAAGGATTCCCTTTTTCTTTCCATGGGTCCCGAAATCAGAAGCTCGGGAAGGTTCCACAATGCCTCCGGGAATGAAAACATCATGATGGGCGAAGTTGAGTATGATAATTGCCTTTTTCCCTTCCCAGGATCTTTCAAAAGCAATCAGGTCAGAATTCTCTGAGAGCAGGAAACGGAAGTCGCCTTTCTTAAGCGTTTCGTTTCCTTGTCTCAGGGCGATGATTTCTTTGTAGTACGAGAGAAGAGAATTCGGATGTCCAGATTCACTCTCTACATTCACGGTCACAAATTTTGCATTGATCGGAAGCCATGGCTCACCGGTAGAGAAGCCGGCATTTAATGAAGGTGACCACTGCATCGGTGTGCGGGCACGGGCGCGACCGGGAATAAGCGGAAAGCGCTCGAGAGGATCCATCGCTTTTCCCTTCGGAACAGCAGTGTTTTCCATTCCGATTTCTTCACCGTAATAAAGAAACGGTGTTCCTCGTAAAGTCATCAGCATGGTGATGGCGAGGCGAAGTCTTCTCTCTGTAAAATTTCCCCAGCGGTAACGGGTGCCGTGACGGATGTAATCGTGATTGCTGAGGGTAAAATTCGGCCACGCTCCCTCAGGGAGTGCCTTGTACCAGCGGACTATCGAGCGATAGAATTTTTTCGCTCCCCAAAACTGATACATGAAATGAAAATTGAACGCCATGTGAAGCTCGTCGAGATTTTTCCCGTGATAGCTTGCGGCCTCTTCGGCATTGTCAGTGAAGATTTCTCCCACCAGCATGCGCTCCTCCGGATAACTATCAACGAGCTTTCTGATCTCGCGGCAGATCTCATGCGTCTCAGGGCGATTCCTATCATAGATATGTTTCTGAAACAGATCCGGAAAAAGTTTTAAGCTCCACGGATTATCGCGAAACTGATCATCCTTCACATACCAGTTCACGACATCCATCCGGAATCCGTCGACTCCGAGACCCAACCAAAACTTCAGGACTTTGAAAATTTCCGCTTTCACTTCCGGGTGACGCCAGTTGAGTTCCGGCTGATGTTTGGTGAAAGTCGAAAGATAATATTCTTTCCGATTCTCATCCCAGAACCAGGCATTCGTGAGAGCGAGTGAGGCGATCCAGTTGTTCGGTTTTTTTCCGTTTTTTCCCGGATGCCACAAGTACCAGTCGCGCTTATGAGTGTTGCCTTGGCGGCTTTCCACAAACCACGGGTGATCTTCGGAAGTATGATTGATCACGAGATCCATCAGGATTTTGATGCCCTTGGCATGAGCATCGGCCAGAAGCTTTTTAAAAATTTCAATGTTACCAAACAGCGGATCGATATCCACATAGTTTGAAATATCGTATCCGCAGTCTTTACCAGGTGATGGGTACACCGGAGAAATCCAGATCGCGTTGATGCCGAGATCTTTCAGGTAATCGAGTTTCTGCCTGATACCTTCAAGATCACCGACACCATCACCGTCAGAATCGTAAAAACTCCGCGGATAAATCTGGTACACGACAGCTTCTTTCCACCAATCCTGATTCGCTCTCATGAATTACTTAGTAAGGCCTTCAGCTTTCATTGCGGCCTGAACTGCCGGACGGGCAGAAACTCTACCGAGATATTCAGAAATAAATTTAGGAACTTCTACTTTCACCATCGGCGACCAGCTGAGGACAGTGAAGAGATAAGCGTCTGCACATGTGAATGTGTCACCCATGAGGAAAGTGTTCTTTGTGAGAGCCGTTTCGAGGTAATTAAATTTAGAAGTGAGGTTCGCACGTGCCGCAGTTTTTACTTCTTCTGTGTTGTCACGGAATAGTGGCGAGTAACCTTTGTGAAGCTCTGAGCTGATGAAGTTCAACCACTCGAGCTGGTGAAATTTAGCAAATCCTTCAGGGATCATTTTCTTCTCAGGCTTGAGGCTTGCGAGATATTGGACGATTGCTACACCTTCAGTAAGAACTTCGCCGTTACCCAGCTGGAGAGTAGGAACCTGGCCCTTGGGATTAATAGTGAGGAAGCTTTCACCATTCTCGAGAACTTTTTTTCTTACGTCAGCTTTTACCGTCGTAACAGGAAGCCCAAGTTCGAGAGCGACAATATGGGGAGAAAGGGAACAAGCACCTGGTGAATAGTATAATTTCATGTAATGACTCCTTAAAAAGTTGAGCCATCAATTTAACACCATTTGTCCCGGGGATGTTAGTGCGACGCTTCTGGAGTAGTTTCCACAACTGGCGCAGTCTCAATAACCGGAGCTATGTCTTCAGTCACTGGAGCAGCTTCTTCTGCTGCTGGTTCAGTTGCAACAGGAGTTTCTTTGGGAGCGGCTTCAATCTTTTCCCATTCATGCTGGAACTCCGGGAGGGCCGTTGTTCTAAGCTGGCAACGGAAAAACTCCGTAATTCCCTTCTTAGACATCTCGGTGACATAAAAATCCGGTAAGTTTTCATAAAGATCGATCGTAGCTGAGCCCGAGAGAACAGCACCTGTTGAGTCTGTGTCTTTCCAGCTCACATCTACTGTCGCGACCGGTGAATGGGCCATGACGTATTTGTTTTCCTTGAAATCAGTCTGGGTAAGATTCTTGAAAACGGTCAGATTGGTTGGCCGGATTTTTACTTCAACCTTGTGACCGTCGGCTTCTAAATTGATGGGAGATATTTTGTAATTGGAACCAACAAGATTCTCTTCGCGAAAGTCAGTAATAATATTATTTCCTGCCTTCACATCAAGAGTACATTTCAGGGTGACTGCGTTTTCGTATTTAATTCTGAAAACTTCGCTGATGCTGACAGTATCCAGATTCGCTTTTCCATCCACGAGCTTTTCACGGGTAAAGAAACTTTCCGGACGACGCTCGAGCTTCGGCGCAGGCGCACAGCTCGTGAGGGCAGAAAGAACGGCGAGTGAGATGAATACTTTCATAGGGACTCTCTTGGTAGGAGGCATTTTTACCATGGGCCCACACAGGGAAGTAAAAGCTTGTAAAGATTACTAAACAAAGACCCGGTCGGTGCGGCGCAACCCCATGGAATCCCGAGTCGGGGTACTTTAAGTTCACCTAAATTCGACCCTGCGGAACTACCTCGACCGACGCCTTCGGTGTTAAATTCCCTCCCTATGGCGATTCAAAAAGAACTGAAAGATCTCGTATTTATCTCTGTCAAAGTCCTCGGAGAGGCGATTCGTGAGGTTCATGGCGAGGCGATGTATCGTCAGATTGAATCTCTCCGCCTCAGGATGAAGAAAGTGAGAAGTGCTGAGTCTTCACTCGTTGAAAAAGAAATGAGTGCTGTTTACCGGAAACTTTCAAAATCAAAAACTCATGAGCTTCATCAGATCGCCAAGGCATTTTCGCTGATGCTTGAACTCATCAATACCTGCGAGACGGCTTACCGCTCGCATCTCCTTGCTGATTTCCAGATTACTTCCAAGAAAAAACCACGTTCAGTGATTTATGTTTTCACCAGTCATCCGACGGAATCAAGAAGCCGGGATTTTCTCCAGCTCATGGGGTCGGTGGAAAAACTTCTTATCGAGGGACTCAAATCCAATCCCGAAGTCATTCGCGAGAGGCTTCTTTATTTTCTCAGGATCGCGGTCCGTCTGGATCTTGCCAATAACAGGAAACCCCAGGTGAAAGATGAGATGGATCAGATATTCCATTTCGTTCTCAATCCGAAGATTCTTCTCGAGCAGATCGATCTTAAGAAAAAAGGTTACAATGTAAACTTCCGCACTTGGGTCGGCGGCGACAAGGACGGACATCCGAAAGTCGGAAGCTCCACCATGCTGGAGAGTTTTACAAAATCAAGAAACCGCTTCCTTGATGGCATCACCGTTCACCTCGCTAGATTTGAGAACGAGATGATGCTGATTGAGGAGGGTGCAGTCATAAAAAAAGAGCTCATCCACTTCCGGGAGGCGATGAAAGATATCCGCACGGTCAAAAAAGGTGATGGGAAGCGAATCACGAGATTCAAGGAAAAACTCACGAAACTAAGGGCACTCTCTGATCGCCGGAAACTCACCTCACCCGATCTTGATGATGTGGAGAGACTCGTGCGACTTTATCAGGCGCTCGTTCTTCCGCTCGAGATTCGGGAAGACAGCGAGCTCATTCGGAATGCAGTGACTGATCCCAAAGAACCAATTTATAAAATGCTTCTCACTCTGAAAGATGTTTCCTCCGGCATCAATGCCAAGTGGTATGTGCGGGGATTTGTCATCAGCATGTGCCAGACTTCTGAGGACATGATTGCAGCGATCACGATCACGAGACGCGCTCTCGGCGCTATGCTTATTCCTGTGATCCCGTTGTTTGAAAATGAGCAGGGACTTGTGAATGCACGGGACATTCTTCTCGGGACGTTCAAGGCATTGAAGATTCCGCAGGAGCACAAGAAGCGCTGGGATGGACTTTATGAAGTGATGGTCGGGTATTCTGATTCAAGTAAAGAGAACGGGGTTCTTCCGGCCAGACTTCTTATTGAAGAGGCACTTTTTGCTATCGAAGAATTTCTTCAGGAGCATAAACTCACTCCGGTTTTCTTCCACGGCTCTGGCGGCAGTACCAGTCGCGGAGGCGGAACAGTGCTCGAGCAGATTTCCTGGCTTCCGCAATCTGCCCTTGAAATATTCAAGGTTACTATTCAGGGTGAAATGGTTCAGCGGACATTCAGTAATCCCGCCATCATGCGCTCTCAAGTGGGCAAGGTGATCGAAGGCTATGAACTCTTCAGGCCGAAGCGTCCGAGGCACTCGAAAGAAGTCACACTCTTCTCCAAATTTATTCAGAATTCCTATCGCGAGCTCGTGAAAGATCCTTCGTTTCACGAACTCACATCGAAAGCGACTCCCTATGATTTTCTTGATCTCCTGAAAATGGGATCACGTCCGACGAAACGCGCGACACCGGGGAAATTTTCTTTGCGGGCAATTCCCTGGATCCTTTGCTGGACGCAGACAAGACTCTTGTTACCGGTGTGGTGGGGAACCGGAAGCGGCTGGAAAAATCTCTCAGGAGAGCAGAAGAAAAAAATCAGGTATGCGTATGAAACTTCACCTGTCCTTCAGACTTATGTGAAGAATCTCGGATTTACTCTCGCCAAAGTGGAACTAGGTGTGTGGAATTTTCATCTCGATAACTCAACACTTGATCCCGCAGAGAAGAAACGCTGGAAAAAAAATATTACTGATGAATTTAATCTTAGTCAGAAGTTTTTCCGGGAGATCACGGGAGAGACTGACTTTACCTGGTTCAGACCATGGCTGGCGGAAAGTATCTACTTCCGCTCAAGCATGATTCATCCACTCAATGTCATTCAGAAGCTTGCTCTCGAGAGAAGAGATAATATTCTCCTGAGAGAAACTGTGACCGGAATTGCGTGTGGAATGCTGACGACGGGATAATTACTGAGACAGAAGAACTGGCTGAACTCCGCGAGCTGCGAGGTGAGCCATTAGTCTTACTCTGTAAGTACGACTGATACTTTCAAACGGAGATCCTTCAGACTTCAAAGCATAGGCCTGAAACTCATTGCGGATAAGGTAAGCATCGTTCCGGTCGTAATTGTCACCCAATGCAGCTGTCACAGAAGATCTTTCACCAGTGGTCATACTATTGGCCCAAAAATCATCCACTGCTGAACGATAGGCCGTATCATTAAAATATTGCGCGTGAAGAACTTCGTGCTCGACGATGATTCCGTATTCGTAAGGAGCCATGATGACAACGAAAGGTTGGTTGCGGGCCTCTGCTGGTGCTATCACCCGGTCATACATTTCCTGTTCAGTAGCATCGAGACAGTAATTTCCGGTAGCGCATCCTTCGCCTGTTGGACAAGCGCACTGACAATGCGATCCTACCGAACGGTAATATCTCTGAAGATCTTCCGAGCGAATATCTGTGCCACCAATATTCTGAGAATAAGTTGCGTATGTGATTGAGTTTCTCTCAACCACCTGACCTTTCCCTACGTTCACGCCTGTTGCGTCCACACCCGCGCCTTCAGCAAAGAGTGATGCTCTTCCCTGATATCGACCAACATCGGCCACAGAACCTGTGAGACACAGAATTGTTCCTGGTATGCGGGAAAATTCACGACACTCACTTTGACCTGCGCGCGAAGCCTGAGGCATGCCCTCGTAACGGGTTCTGAATTCAGTATTCCATTGAGCGAAAGATGAATTGTCTGAGGGAAGTGGCTCGCGGACCCGGAGCGACTGGGCCCCGGCGAGAGAGGAGAACAAAAGAAGGATAAAGAGAAATTTTCCCATGCTGATATATCGGTATTTCGTTGGAAAACTTCATTTAACACGAGGAATTAGGAGTTTACCTCCTAACGCAAGGCTTCGCCGGCGGCGTAAAACTTAAGGTTTAAACGAATCGCCCAAAATACAGAAGACATGAACCAATAATGAAGAGAAATACCGGAACGAAAGAGAAACCATAAAATAGTTCACCAACAACAAAAGAACTGACGTCTTTGAGGTGATTTTTACATCCTCTCCACCAGAGCCATCCAAACAAGCACGCAGCAAGTATGAAT
>JAYVHR010000118.1:0-3429 GCA_043771075.1 Bacteriovoracaceae bacterium | reverse complement strand
AAGGAATATCGGATGGCGCTTCAGCGTCAGGTTGAATTTTTCAATCAGATGATGGGCGGGAACGGAATGTCTGAGAAACAGATGGAACAAATGGGGATTAAAGAATCAGTTCTTAATAGTCTCGTTCAGCTGAAACTCATCCTGAATACGGCCGACAAAATGGGATTCATTGTGTCATTGGACGAAGTGAAGGACGAAATCCGGAAAATGCCTTATTTCCAGACAAATGGTCAATTCGACGTGAACCTGTATCGCAACGCACTACAGTCTAACGGATATGTTCCCGCTCAGTTTGAAGAACTGGTGAGAAACGATATGAAACAGAAGAAGGTCGATGCTCTTTTCTCAACTTCACTTGTTTCTGAAAATCACGTACGTGACGTGATGAAATTTAAAAATAATGTTTTCGTCGTTCAGGGAATGAAAGTTTCCCGTCAGTCACTCGCTCCCCTGGTTTCTGTTTCTGAGCAGGAAATCAAGGATTACGTGGCGAACCCTACGAATAAGAAAGCTCTCGATGAAGCCTATACAGACAATTCTTCACGCTACAACAAAGCGGAAGAAGTTAAGGCGAGTCACATTCTCCTGAATGGTGACGATGCAAAAGTTCTCGCGAAAGCAAATGAACTCCGCGGGAAAGTCACAGCAAAAAACTTTGCTGATATCGCGAAGAAAGAAACTCAGGATCCGACCGGCAAATCAAACGGTGGAGACCTCGGATGGTTCTCGGCGGGAAGAATGGTGCCGGAATTTGAGAAAGTTGCTTTCAGCATGAAACCGGGAGAAATTTCTCAGCCGGTAAAAACCCAGTTCGGGTATCACCTTATTTATGTCCAGGATAAGAAAGCAGCAGAAAGCCGCACTCTCGACTCTGTCAAAGAAGAGCTCGCTCGTCTCGCCCTCCAGAAAACAAAGGCACAGGATCTCGACAAACTCCTCAAGTCTGAAGAAGAAAGACTCTCTTCTGCTCTTGCTTCAAACAATATGGGAGAAATCGAAGCCTTCACGAAAAAAGTAGATGGTCAGCTGATTAAAGATGTTGAAGTAAATCAGTACGATCAGTCGATCTCCGGAGCGGGCCTCTCTCCCCTTGAAGCTGATAAAATCTTCAAGGCCGAGGCAGGACAAATTGTTAACCTCGGTAACCCGGGAACAATTTATCTGGTGAAAATAGTGAGAAAAGGCCAGTCCAAGGACGACGCTAAACTCGCTGAAGAACTGAAAGCAGAGGTAGGTGCTCAGACCCAGGCTTACTCGAAAAAACTTCGCGACCACCTGATAAAAGCGGTGGGAGATAAAGCGAAGGTTGTCACAAACCGCGCATTGTTGTAAAAACGAGGCTCCGCAAGGAGCCTTTTTTTTTATGAGGTGAACGTGGCCGACAAGAAATCAGCTTACGCCCAAAATATCCCTGGTACCTACTACGTCGACGATCAGTGCATCGCCTGTCTCGCCTGTTGTATCGAAGCTCCGAAGTTCTTTTTTATGAACGATGATGCCGGTCACGCATACGTCGCCCTTCAGCCAAAAACTCCCGAAGAACTTCATGAAGCCGAAAACGCCATGGCCGCCTGTCCGGTCGAGGCCATCGGAAATAACGGTTAGTCTTCAGGAAAACTCCAGCTCGGTAAAAATTACACGACATCAAATTCCCCTCAAAAATTTCTGCTATAGTTCCGCCGCACATGGAGCTTAAAATGAAATTCACTATTCTCGCATTACTCATTCTCGTTGCCTGCAGTAAGAACAGCAGCAGCTCAAAAACTAATCCGGTGAGATCAAATCCCATCACGGAAAAACCGATTGAAGAAATCGCAGATCCTCTGAACACTGGCGATCAACAGCAACAGACTGATGGCCCGTTTGAACTCGAAAGAACATATAACGGGACAAACGTTATCCTGAATTACAATTCGCGCTCTCACCTCGGTCTCATCAGAATAAAAGGCGAAGACGCGGCGAAACTTCATAAGCACATGGCCCTTTCCACCATCATGCTTCAGTCGGAACATGTGAAGAACGTGCTTGAATCAAAAGTCGGAAAACATGTGATGTGTCGCCAGGATACTTGCTGGGTTTATATCGACTACAAAAATGGCGATGTCAGAGAGAACGAAAAAGTCTCTGAGCCGGCGAAAGCAAAAAGAGTCATTCTCACATACAGAGGTGACAATCTCGAACTTCACCTGATTAATACTGCTGGAAAAATCTTTGTGTCCGGAATGGATGCCAAGGCACTCTATTCGGTGATGGCAGTACCGGAAATCGCGATGGGCGGAAAAGGTGCTTCTCAGAGCAAAAAGACGGGCGGGGGTGTAACCTGCGTACGAGCCGTCACTGAAGCAGCGGTTGATAACGATACCTACAGATGCGAAGTGAAGTTTAATCACCGCACAGGTGCCCTGAAAGACGAACAGTAAATTTCTCAGGGGTGTCTAAACTCTGGACACCCCTTCTCAATATTTCAAAACTCCCTCTCAGAAAGTTTCCTTCAACTAAACTCCTCACATCAGGAGTCGTCCGTGAAATTTGTTCTTTTCTCACTCATTCTTATCGCTCAAGCCGCACTTGCCGGCGTCTATAGCGAAAACACCTGGAAGAACCCCCAGATCATTGTCTGTTTCACCGATGCTGAGGATGAGCCGCGGATTGAAAATGGATTTCCGATTAAAGTTAAAAGCTGGAGTAAAAGTAATAGACGGAAACTTGAAGCATGGGTGAATGAGGAATACTCCGAAGAGCGGACTGGTATCTACTTCACTGGCTGGAAGTCCTGCGCAGAGGAAACTGAAGCAGACGTCATTCTCTTTTATAACCACAACAGTTACATCAAGCGGTTCGTCCTTGGAGACATCGATGGAGTGGCCGGTGATCTGGGACCGCGAAAGAGAGAAATGGTAAATGGCTTTCCAGGTGCAAGATCACTGGTGGCAATCAGTAAAACCGGGATGAATAAAGGAACTGCAATACACGAGTTCGGCCACGTGGCAGGGCTCGCGCATGAGCACAATCATTACGATGCTCCCAAGCCAGATAAGAGCTGCCCTCACTACGAACGCAATTTCACCACGAAACTTGAATACACAGATTTCGATCCGGCATCCATCATGAGTTATTGTTCCATCAAATTGAAAAAGTTAAGTGATGGAGATGTGGCCCTCCTGAAGGAACTATATCCATGAGAGTCCTCGCCTTACTTTTCATTATTCTCACTACCAGTGCGATGGCCGATGTTTCCATCGTCACTTACAATATGTCCCAGTTGAAAAAAAAGGGTCTCGATCTCGTTGCCTGCACAAAAAGAAGATCATCTCTCCAGGTTGAGGCCATCTTCAAAGATCCGACTTCACCGATTTTTGCCAGTAAAGATTTTATCCTTCTCATTCAGGAATCGTGGACCAGAAGATCATTCAACAATCTGAGAGCAGC
>JAYVHR010000117.1:0-3214 GCA_043771075.1 Bacteriovoracaceae bacterium | reverse complement strand
GACAAAATTTTAACTTCAGAGTTTTAATTTAAATTAAAGAGGTCCATGGATGGATACTTCTTCTCAAGCCAGAATTCTTTACTACCAGCAGGCCGTAACTGTCTGGGAAAATTTCTGTAAGCTTCATAAAGAACTTTATGATCTCACCGCCGATGAGTACATGACTCTTCTCGCGAGCGACATTGATAAACTCGAAACGATGCTTCCCATGAAAGAAGAGATCATTTCCCGCATTAATCAGCTGGAAAAAGATCGCTCTCACCTAATTCTCAAGATTAATGAATCAAATCTTTTCGGCTCGGAAATCTCACGTGCCGGGGAACTCCTTGATGCTTTCGCTGATATCGACCAGAAGAGCGGAATTCCTGCTCTGAAGAACCTCAACAGTCTTCTCATCGACATCATCCAGAAGATCCAGGAACAGAATAAGAAGAACCAGATGTTCCTGAATAAGGCCATGCTCTCGCTGCGTGACCTGAAGCATGGATTCAGCGGGAAGAAGACCTATACAACTTATGGCGCTGACGGAATGACCCGTCAGGCGGGCAGATAAGGAAGAGGATCAGAGTTGAGCGACTTACTTAACATTGGTAAATCGGGATTGTTCGCTTCCAAGCGGGCCATGGCGACTACTTCGCATAACATTGCGAATGCCAATACTGAAGGGTTCTCCCGCCAGGAAGTAAGACAGGAAACCAGCTACACTCTCCCGGAAGGGAACTATGTTCTCGGTACGGGTACCCAAATCCAGAGTATCAAACGCCAGCACGATGAACTCGTTGAGAAAAAACTCAATAATTCGCTCACCTCAAATAATTTTGATAAAGAACGCGCGCAACAGCTTTCGCACGTGGAAGAAATTTTCAACGAAGTGAACTCGGAAGGGATGAACAAAGTCCTCAACCGTTTCTTCAACTCGATGAGAGAACTCTCCAATCAGCCGGAAAATGAAACAATCCGGAACGTAGTAAAAGAAAACGCGAAAATTGTTGTCGGTGACTTCCACCGTATCCAGTCCAATCTTGATGACGTCCGTTCAGGGATCAACAAGAAGATTGCTCTCGCAGTTGATGATATCAACGGCCTCACAAAAACTATTGCAAAGCTCAATAAAGAAATCAATATCGAAGAAGTGACCGACAGTACGGCCAATGATCTTCGTGACCAGCGTGACCGCGCCATCCGCACACTCGCAGATTACTTCCCTCTTCAGACTCACACGGATGATCAAGGCCAGTATGTTATCAGTGTCGAAGGACTCGGATCACTTGTTGCCGGTGGTCTCAACCAGGAACTCAAAGTCGGATCGACGGTGAAGCCTGGTGCAAACTCTGCTGATAAGGGTGACGTTGAAGTTTACTTCGCCTCACGCCAGAGCATTCACATTTCAGACAACCTGAAAGGCGGAACACTCGGGGCCCTTCTTAAAACCAGAAATGAAGAAGTCATCCAACTTGAAAAGCAGGTTGATGAACTGGCCCACGGACTCGTTCATGCGACCAACGCTATTCACAGACGCGGTTACGCGAATCATCCTGTACCAACGGATGCCGAGGGAAATCCTATCCCGAATGCAGCAGGCAGACAGGTAACGGGAATCAACTTCTTCAAAGAGCCGCTTGATATGAAGCGTGCTGCTGAATACATCGATCTCTCAGACGCGGTAAAGGAAGATGTCAATAACATCGCCACGGCACTTGAGGCGAACAAGCCCGGCGATAACCGCATTTCTCTCGCTATTTCCAAACTCCAGCATGAAAAAGTCCTGGCCGATGGAACAACTACGTTTGAAGAACAGTATCTTAAGTCTGTAGGCCACATCGGTCTTCAGGCCGGTAAGGCAAAGATAAACGAAGAGCAATCTGGTGGAATCCTCGCGCAGGCTAAATCTGTGAAAGAGCGCCTCGCTGGTGTTTCTCTGGATGAAGAAGCAGCGAACATGATCCGCTACCAGAACTCCTACGAAGCTTCTGCGAAGGTCATGAAAGCGGCAGATGAAATGTTTAAAGCAGTACTGAACCTGCTGCCATAGGAATATAGATGACAAGGGTTTCTGAGAACAGTTCCATCAACTCGATCAACTACGCTACTGGGAAAACCAAGGGCAAAGTAGAAGATCTCCAGTTGAAGGGCTCGACGATGAAAAGAATTTCTAAGCCGTCAGACGATCCCGTTGGGAACGTCGAGCTTCTTGCGATCCGTTCTCAGAACGTCGATGCTGAACAGTACATGCGGAACCTCAACTTCGCGCAGACCCAGCTCTCTTACACTGAAAACGTTATTGAAGATCTCACAAATATTCTTATCAAAGCGAAAGAGCTTGCGATCGGAAGTGCTTCCACGATTTACAGCCCTGAGATCCGCGAAGGTGTCTCCAAAGAGATTCACCAGCTGAGACAGCAGGCACTCGGCCTCGCTAACAAGCGCATGGGAAACAGATATCTGTTCGCCGGACAAAAAGTTCTCACCCGTCCCTTCGACACTGAAGGAAAATTTCAGGGTGACACAAACAAGATCAATATTGAGATCAACAAAGATGTCTTCATTCCAGTCAATACGACCGGGAAAGAACTTTTCTTCTCCAAGGGAACAAAGCCCCTCGATAGAAATGATGTGAATTTAAAAAATGAAGAAATTGATCTGACGCCGCCCCAGATGCGTTCACCTGCAAGTGTCAACGAAGCCACCGAAGTGGAAATCAGCGTCTTTGACGAGCTCCGTGCGCTTGAAAACGCTATGCTGACGGACAACCCTAACATCATCCAGGGTCTCCTCGAAAAACTCGATACAAGCATCGAGCGCGTGGTGAAAGTCAGAACTGAGATTGGTGCTCTTACGAACACTGTTTCTAACTCTGAAAACAATATCGAAAAGACAAAGCTTCTCAACGAAGCGCACAAGTCAAAAATCGAAGACGCAGACGTAACTGAAATTTTCGGAAATTTGCAAAAAGAACAGAATGTTCTTAAGGCAACTTACCAAGCCTCTGCAAATCTCATGAATACAAGCCTCATGGACTTCCTCCGGTAGGAAATTCTTACAAAATCTTAACAAAATCTCTCAAATTCTCTTGTAATCCCGCCAAAATCATATTAAATCAACGCAACAGTAAAACTTTATTGAGTTAGTCATATTCTTGACACCGAAGACAAGGATCACCAATGCTAGTTCTGACACGGAAGCTAGGAGAGAGCATCGCTATTGATGACAATAT
>JAYVHR010000116.1:0-2765 GCA_043771075.1 Bacteriovoracaceae bacterium | reverse complement strand
AGAGTGTCTCTCTTATCTGGATGCGGAAATTTCCCTGAATACAAATGATGAATCGACCAACCACTATCATCCGTGCGGCTCGGTCTTTCACCACCAGCATAAAGATAAGATGAAAGTGCCGGACCATTCGCACGGTTATAAGGTGAAATGCCTTCTTTCTTTAATTTGTGAGTGAGATTCTTCGGCCACTGATGTTGTTTCTGATCGCGATTGCAGCCTGGCCACAGAAGGATGGAATCGACGGGGAATTTCACCCAGGAATCTAAATCGGAAATGATGAGGAGAAGAGCTGCTTCAACCGCGGGAGACTTGAGAAGGGCAACCTCAGACCGGAACCATTCATCGAGGTTCGAGAGATCCGGAGCTTGGGAAATGTAGGTTTTCGCCATTACCTTTCGTATCGGTTTAGTCGGGGATTACTTGAGTTTGATCTGGCAGTGAACGTCTCTGCAGTTATCTATTGTTACGGGAGAGAGCCACACATTCCTCAGACCTTCCGCAGACGAGCCATCGTCTTTTATTCCATGGAAAAGCGCCCAGTGTTTGTTGTTTGCTTCAAAGAAAGCAGCCCGAGCTCCACCCCATGTGAGAGGAAGTTGTTTCTCGATATCACCAGCAAAGTCTTTCAGGTCTTTTTTATCCGGCGTGAGATAAGGCTCATAAGGTCCGAGAAGATTCTTTGAGGCCATGAGATGAATGCCGTAATCATCGGAAGTGTAATCGCCGGCACTGAACGAAATAAAATAAATTCCGTTCGCCTTGAATGGTCTTGGACCTTCGACGAGTTTTCCGCCGAAAGAACGTCTGGTGCGGGCCCAGTCTTTTGAAAGTTTGAGGATCGGAATTTCTGGACCCGTGAGATGGAACGCATCTTTCATTTTTCTCGCGAATATTTCTGTGGTCCAGGGAGCGTCGTTTCTTTCTTCAGTCACTTTCTCATAGAACATGTATCCATCGATAAAATGATGACCGTAAGAATGACCAAGCCATGTTGGTCTTCTCGGAAGTGGACCCGAGAGCGGATGTGTTTCGCGCACCCATTTTCCATTTACGTTCCGGAACGCGTAAACACGACGACTCCAGTCTTCGCCGTTTATCACTCCGCCATAAAGAACACCGTCTTCAATCGTCGGATCCCAGATGTCTTCGTCTGAATTCTGAAGTTTGAAATGAGAGAGTCTGGCGGCTTTGCCTGAGAGTAAATCGTCGATATTTTTCCACGTGAGGATAAATCCACCTGTGGTGAAGACTTCAACTTTATCAGATGAAATTTTGGGAGGTGAGGGATCGCCGAAATCACGGCCCTTCGGTAATGAGCCGCTGCCAGTGAGTGGAATCACAGCATGGACGGAGAGTGAGATGAGGAAGACAAAAGTTGCGATGAAACGCATGAAGAAAAACTAGCATTGTCATCGCAACTTATCTAGCGAGTAAATTCTCTGACTGAGCGAAGCGTGCGGAAAAAGTTGGCCATTTCCGGGCTTCTTCTTTCCATCATCCGACTGCCACCTGCGTGGTAAATCGCAAATAGTTCCGCGAAAGTTTCATCGTCATTTTGCAAACAATAAGAGCCGCAAGACTCCATCAGGATTTGTTTGGCCTCTGGGTTTCGACTGATCAGTTCCTTCCATGCTCTTGAGTTCGTGAGCCCCTTCGTACGATAGAGCGAATTAAGAGCGTGTGCGTGTTCATGGAGAAATAAATTCGCCGACCCATTATAATCAAGACGATTGGCCACGATTCTTGTTGGCATGCGCCTCGATGGATTCCCACCTGCTCCTGGAACTTCGCTCCAGGATCTCCCATCTGGCGTCGATGAGCCGCGAAATGTCGGATCTTCCGTTACTCCACGTCCTTCGATCAGAGTGATCTGCGCTCCCCTCGAGAGCATTTCCTCCATCAGAGGCTGGGGAAAAAGTCTCAACTCCTGACTGAACATCCACACCAGTTCCGGATGCATGTTCTCCGGAATCAGTTTGATTTTGTATTTTCGGAGAAAGTCTTCCTGTCCTCCCGCAAACGCGTGCGAGAGGAATAAAGTCATAAGAAGTATGAGTTTCATAATTACTCCTCATCATCACATGAGGGAGCGTATGAACTTCCGTAGCAACGTCTTTCCGGTTGAGTTTCTCTTCTTGGTTCAGGTCTTCTTTCTGGTTGTCTGTCTGGTTGTCTTTCTGGCTGACTAAGTTCTTCCAGGCGACAAGTGACTGCGACTGCTGAGCCGGTAAGTTCGAGTGACGGAAGGGCGAGAGTAATTGTTCCGGCCCCGCTTCCGTTACAGGGAGCATTGACCGTGAAGTTTCCTTTCTGGGGATTCGTAGCAGTGAGCTTGCAATCGCTTGCGAGCTCTTCGTAATTGAGTTCGTTGTTGTCAAAAATCACAACGGGAAAGTTATTTCCGCGGGCACCGGCCGCGATGTTCAGTTTTCCTTTGTAGATTCCTGCTTTGTGTCCGTCGTCGAGAAGAGTGATGTCCTGAGTTCCGATCTTTCCTTCGCAGATGAAGAGCGATGTCCCTGCTTCAGCAGAGAGGGCGAGAGCAAAAGGGAGAGCGAGAAGAAGCTTTTTCATGTGTCCTCCTTTGGACGTTGAAAACCTGACCAAGGAGTAACATGGAAATGGAAGAGGGACGGAAAGGGTGAATTAATAGTGTGGACTCCAGCTGTCCACAGAGGATGTCAGTCTAACTTAGTGACAGGAAAGAAAGAGAGCTGAAATTGATAGAGCTCGTTGGTCTCGGGGGAGCTTTGGAAATAGTCACT
>JAYVHR010000115.1:0-4625 GCA_043771075.1 Bacteriovoracaceae bacterium | reverse complement strand
GTTAATCATACAATATGAGCACGATGTGGCAAGTTTCGGAACGTTCACATCACCAATCTGCTCGAGACGATTTTCCGCGAGATGTTTTCCTTCCGGAAGTTCATACCACATCGCCCATTCCGCAACACAGGGCCTTTTCCTTGTTCTTCTCCATTTCCTTGAGTTTAATTCCCGGAATGGCCTTCAGGATATCTCTCGGAGGATCGTAAACTCCATGATGGCGCCCCAGATAGCATGGATCATGGAAAGTGAGCTCAGTCGCCACTTCTTTCAGTGCTTTTAGTTTTCCGGATCGGAGGAGTTCCGCCAGGAGTTCAGTGTGGTGAACTGTCTCGAAAGCCCCGTCTTCAAACTTCGCGTACTCTTTTCCGATCGTGTGAAGGCAATGTGGACAATGAGTCACCACTTTATCAAAAGTGTACTGGCGCATGTTTGCGATGTTTTCGATCGCGATTTCAAAGAAAGAATATTCATCGCCGAATCTTCTGACCGGATCACCATTACATTTTTCTGTTTTCCCCATGACGGCGAATGAAACACCCGCTTTCTTGAGAAGATTCACAGTATCTTTGACTACTTTTTGGTTGGAAGCATCGTAAGATCCGGCACAACCGACGTAGTAGAGATAATCCACTTTCTTGCCGGCCTCAATAACCGGAACATCCTGACCTTCGGCCCAGTTAAAGCGGTCATCCTGGGTAATTCCCCAAGGGTTCCCGTTTTTCTTGATCTTGTTAGTGGCATCAGCAGCTGCCGGAGGCAGATCTCCGAGAGTAAGTGCTTTGTAGCGCTTGAGATCCATGATCACCTGGACGTGTTCAATGTTCGCCGGACACTCTTCCATGCACGCACCACAAGTGGTGCAGGCATCGAGTTCGTTGGAAGCGAAAACTGGATTTTCTCCCCAGAAATCTGCTTTCTCACCATCTCTGTTCATCACATCTCTCATCTTCGTAATGATGAGTTTCGGATCGAGTGGCTTGTCAGCGAGATTGGCCGGACATACCTGAGTACAGCGACCGCACTCAACACAGGCCAGAGTATCAAGACGCATTTTGAGAGTTGTCTCTGAAGCCTTGCCGAGACCGAAAGTCTCAGCATTTTCATTGGCAAAATCCATCGGCTTGAGAACTGCACCCTGACGTGCAGGAGTCATGAGAGCGTTGAACGGAAGAACCATGATGTGAAAAAATTTCGAATGAGTCATCGCTACCACGAATGCCATCGTGTTCAGCATGTGAAGCATCCAGATCGACTGGTAAGCAGTGATGAGAGTGTCCTGCTGAGGACGAAGAAGTCCAACGAATCCCGCGAGAGTAAATCCAATCGGCGACCAGAGTTTTTCCCCTTCGGGAAAATTCGTCACATAAAGGCGGATGGCTTCAAGAACGTAACCAACAACAATAAGCGCGATCAGCATCGCGTACATGAATTTTTCCTGGTTCGGCTTTGTCGCCGAAAGGAATTGTTTCTTCACAACGTAGCGACGGTAATAAGCAAGTCCGATCCCGAAGAGAACCAGAAGTCCTCCGATATCAGCGAGAAACGAAATCACCTTGTAAGTGGTCCCGGTATAAATCTTGAATGGGGTATCGGCATGAATACCAACAAGCTCAGTCGCAATGAAGAGAGTGAGAAATCCGTAGAAAATCAGCGAGTGGAAAATACCTACATAACGATCACGCTGAACTTTCCCCTGGAAAAAAATGGTGCGGAGGAAATTTGGAACATTCCATTTCTTCGGATTAACCTGCGCCTTCCAGTCCGTGATGCCATTGGTGACAAAACGGAATTTCGGAACGAGTCCCTGGAAAAAGAAGTAAGTGGCGACCACAAGAGATCCGTACATGGCGATTTTCATCCACAACGGAATCATCCACATGATTTCTCTTGAAGCTGGGCTAGCGTAGTCCATAGTCCTCCTGTGACTTTGCCTTGAGTCATTTTTTCAAAGAAATGTCGCTGAGACTTTCCCACAAAAATGAATATAATCAGATATTATTCTAGCTATGAGACTCAATGATGGATAGCTCTTTTCTCACCCTCGTCAACGTCGCTTTGGGCCTCTTCGCGGCCTATTCTTTTTTCAAACTTATTTTCCGGTTTGGATTACCGAACCATCCGGGCCGGCTCACCATTTACCTTGTTACCTTCTGTGCTGCGATCTATTTCGCCATGAAATCCACTGTGGGATTGGGAATTGTTTCGCCATTTGTCTGGTTGAGATGGCGCACTCTTCCGATGGTGGCGGGAAGTCTCGCTCTTCTGCTGCAGGTCCTCAGCACTGCCGGGCAAATTACACACATGCAGCAGAAAGTGATTTCCCGTTTGCCACTGATAGCAGGCCTTCTCTTCTTTGTATTCTTTCCTCAGCACGCAGATTATTTCTTCATCGGGACACTGGTGGTCGGGGGCGTATTCCTTAGCATTTCAGTTGGGAAGGTCCGGCATCAGAAGCGACTCTTTTTCAAGATGTGCCTATTCATGGTTCTGTTTCAGGTCATGCGGGCGTTTAATATTTATTGGATTTTTGTTCTGGGAGAAGTTCTTCTTCTCGTGGCAATGTTTTACTTTTTCCTCTTCGAGGAAAGTCTTGGCGTGAAAACGATCATTGAAGACCGTTCACACAATGAAGGAACGACAGCATGAAATGGATTCTCCTGCTAACGCTCATGGGCTGCGCCCAGATCACCAGTCTGAATCTCCAGAAACATCAGTTCGGGATTCTTCCCCTGCGGATTGTGTGGTTTCAGGTGGCGGGTCTCGAGGAAGAACACTTTTCTCTTCTTCGTTTTCGGGAGACCGACAGTGTGCGGACATCTTTTGAAGAGAATATCTGCTTTGGTAAGAGCTGGAGTTACAATCTTTATCAGCTGCGTCCGAATGCAAGATCGGGATTCCTGTCGCAAATCACCGGTAAGAAAAATATCACGGGCTCTTGTGAAGATGCCGGTCACCGTCCGATCTGGAGTTATCTTTCTGAGAGCGGCTATCAGTCCGGTGTCCTGGAAATTGGTGCTAACACTGAAAGAAGTATTGTGTCTCTCAATCAGTGCGGGGAAAAGGGCCTTACCTTTCTCAGTAATATATATCTGTGGCAAAGGCAACAAGCGCCGACTGGTGCATCGATCTGGCACTCCTCAGATGTTCCCCTCGTTCAGAATAAAATTTTCTACGACAGAACCTGTGGTTTAAAAAGTTGCTCTTCCACCATCTATGAAGATGCGACTTCAGTCTATGAAAGGCTCGCCCGCCATGCCCGTCGGCATGTTCTTATTGTCCGGGACTTCAGTTATCTTGAAGCCCTTGAGAGCAAGGATTTCGTGAAGGCCCGGGAAATTCTCGCGGATCTCGAACGTTCGTATGGTTATTTTGTGAAAAAGAGTAATGAGTCGAGTGAAACTCTGGTTCTCCTCACGACAGCGGAATCCCGCTTTATCGATATGCCTGATCAGGGAAAAAACTGGTACGAGTTTGATAAGAGTGGAACCGGTGCTCAGACGAAAAGAATTGAACTCATGAACATGGTGGTGGCAAACGGCGCACGCGCTGAGAACTTCTGCGGAATTTATGATGATGCGGATGTCTTCGAGCGCATTCTTTCAGGACCTAAACAACAAGGCTTAGAATTGAAAATCATCAACCCTTTCCGGCGCTAATTGCCTTCGAGATCGTTTTTCGTGATGGTGTATTTTTTCCGGCAGTAATCGCATTTCACATCGATGGATGCATCCCCTTCAAAGAGACTATTTGGATCCTGCGAATAGAGCCCGCGCAGATTCAGCACCATTCTTTCCTGTGAGCACGGGCAGAAAAAATCAATCTGCCTGCTTCCCAGATAAGCAAAGCCACGGTCTTCAAACATCTTCACAATTTTTTCAATGTCGTCCGTCGCAGATTCAAAAACTTTATGGAAGAAGGGCGCTTGCTTCTTCACGAACTCTATCCGCACCGGAGCATCATCAGAAACGTTACTGGTCGCAGTTCCGGGAAGCTTCGTCACCATGATGGATTGATCACTGATTTCGCCGATAATGACTTCGGTATTCGTCTGGTAGGATTCCCGCATAATCTGGTTGATCACTTCTTTGGTCTGGATATCTTTCATTTCCATCATCGAGGTGTACGGAGTGTTTCCGTTGGAGAAAACTTTCGTCACCCGGATTTGTCCGGTGATATTCATCGGAAAAAGATTAAATTCTTCAGGTAATAAAAGGCAGCGGGTATGGCCGGCACTGTTCGTTTCAATCTTCAGGCGGAAATACGGATCGTCCGAATCGAGATAGATTCCCAAACTTTCTCCCGGTTTCAGGAAGAAAATCATAGGCATGAGACTTAAAAACGTATCCCGGAAATAAGAAAACCCGGAGCCCTTCATCGGATGAAGCATCGCCAGGTCGTAAATAAGCTTCTGACCTTCAAGGAAATGAATGTTGAAGCCGCCCTTGTGATCGAGAAAGCTATAAAGACGACTGACGGCGAGCATACGGTACTCCGGAAAAGTCCCAGGAATTGAGACCCAAAAATTATATATCTTTGAACACCCAAAAGGTAGAATCAAACCTCATGATGCAGATTGTTTATTTTGAGCAGAAGGACCAACTCCTCTCTCACCTGGAAGCTTT
>JAYVHR010000114.1:0-3445 GCA_043771075.1 Bacteriovoracaceae bacterium | reverse complement strand
CGTAGTGAAAAGAAAGTGAGCTGAATGATGAGTCTGAAGAAGTTCATCATGCTGATCCAGGAGGATTTTCCATTCCGCTTCCGGCGCCAGAAAATGCGGAGCAGTTGCCGGCGTAAACGGGACCATGGAAGTGAGTTTCGGATAGTAGGGCAGGCCGGATCTCGCGAAAGCATCGGCCCACGACCAGTCAAAAATATATTCCCCGTAACTGTGGGTCTTACTGAAAGTCGTGAGTTTACCATTGGGAGACCTGAATTCATGGGAAATCATTCCCCGGTCCGTGCCGACAGAGCCACTTTCCTGAAAGGCCTTCCAGAATTCCGGATGGGTGAGGATCATCGACTTAGTATGAAAGAGTATGCTACCGTAGGCAATGCTGAGTTTTAAAGAATTATCCCTGAATGAGGCGATCCTCGTTAACCTGGAAAAGGTTGGCTATTCCACCCCAACAGACATTCAGGCGCGCGCGATTCCTCTTCTTCTCGAAGGACATGACCTGCTGGGTATTGCCCAGACCGGAACGGGAAAAACTGCAGCATTCACCCTGCCCATCATTCATCAATTATTAAAAAGTGAAGAGGTTCGCCTAACCGGACAACCACGGGCCCTGATTCTCGCGCCCACACGCGAGCTTGCTTCTCAGATACTGGAAAGTGTCCTGACATACGCGAGTGATCTTGATCTCAAGGCCTGCGCTCTTTACGGCGGCGTGGGACAGAAAGAACAGGTCATGGCCTTGAGGGCCGGTGTGGATGTCGTGGTTGCAACTCCGGGAAGACTGCTGGATCTCCTTGAGCAAAAGCAACTCCGTCTCACGAAAGTGGAAATTCTTGTGCTGGATGAGGCCGATCGCATGCTCGACATGGGATTTGAAGAAGAGCTTCAGGAAATTCTCCATCGTTTACCGCCCAAAAGGCAGAACATGCTTTTCTCGGCCACGATGCCCGGGGGAATCACTTATCTCGCTAACCGCATCTTAAAAAATCCGAAGAAAGTGGAAGTGACTCCGCAATCAACACCGGTTGAGAAAATTTCCCAGAAAGTCATTCATTGTAAGCAGGATCATAAGTTTCAGCTCCTGAAGAAACTGGTGAAAGATCCTGACATGGAACTGGCCCTGGTTTTCACACGGACAAAAAATATCGCCGACCAGGTTGTTGCTTATCTCGCCCAGAACCGGGTGCCATCGAGAGCTCTTCATGGCGGGAAGGACCAGGGTGAACGCGAGCGCGCGCTGGTTAATTTCAAAGAAAAAATTATCAAGGTTCTGATCGCTACCGACATCGCTTCCCGCGGGATTGATATCGAAGGTGTTTCCCACATCATCAATTTTGATCTTCCGCTGGAGATTGAAAGTTATGTTCACCGGATCGGAAGAACCGGCCGTGCCGGTAAAGACGGGATCGCCATCAGCTTTTGTGATCCCCGGGAAATCCCTCTGCTTGAGCGCATCCAGGATCTCATCGGGAAGAAGATTCCTTCTGAGAAATTTGAAGGAAAGTTTGAGGTCCTGAACCTCGAAAAAGCAGTCGCCAGCAGGATCACCAAGCCGACTCCCGGAAAGAGCCAGGAGAATACGGCCTATCTCGATCATTCCAAGAGACAAAAGCCCCTGAAAGAAGGGGAAAAGAGAACCCATCCCGGGTTCCGGAAGAAGAAGAAAAAGCGTTGAGAGTGGCCGTCCAAAAATAGTACACCCCCCCTCGTTTTTACAGAAATCCCCCTTAAAGACCGGCCATCTCTTAAAATCAGCTTCATGAAATACCTGCTTTTCATTGCCCTCATTCTCATGCCCTTAACCTCCATGGCGATCAACCATTCGGACACGATTCCTTATCCGTTTTATGTTCAGGACTCGAGTGCAGAAAACCAGATGATGCCTCTGCATAAGGCGGAAGAATCGTTCCAGCTTCGTCTTGATCTTATCAAAAAGGCCCAGCGTTCAATCGAAGTTGAATACTACATTTACAATATGGACCTCGCAGGGAAGATCTTCACACGCGAACTCGTCAAGGCCGCAGATCGCGGTGTGAAAGTCCGGATTCTCGTGGATAAGCTCATTACTTTACTTGATCCATTCCTCGGTCACGAACTGGCGAAGCACGGAATTGAAGTGAAGTATTACAATACCAACCAGCTCTTTAAGCTTCACATTATCAATTACCGCAATCACCGGAAACTTCTCATCGTTGACGGCGGGGAAGCGATTACCGGCGGCCGGAACTTGGCCGACGATTATTTCAATCTCGATGAGCGCTATAATTTTGATGACCGTGATGTTTATGTGAAAGGTCCCATCGTCAGTGTGATCCGCGACAGCTTCAATGCTTTCTTCGAGCATAAAGTTTCGAAATTTGTCAAACGTCGTTCCCGTCCACAAATAGTCCAAGATAGCCGTGGAACAACCAATGCTTCCCAGCAGCGTGCCTGGGACAAGTCGGTGAAGAAAGCCGTGGATTTCCTTCTCGAGACTGAGGAAGAAGTGAATGCCCGCAGTGCTTTTGAGCGCGTAGGAAATGAGCAGCTTAACCAGAACACACTCTACACCTGTCCGACAGCCACTTTCGTGTCTGATACTCCAGGCTACAAGCAGGGTCATACAGTCGAAGAGTATCGCGAGAATTTCCGTAACGTCCGTAAGACCTTCCTCGATAAAATTCTTCCGATTGATAAGGCACTGACGATCAGCTCTCCATATTTCATTCCGAATGAGCGCAATGAGTTTATCTTTGAAGATCTTCTGAAACGCGGGATTGAGCTGACACTTTACTCAAATTCACTTCGCTCGACAGATGCCATTCTCATGTCATCGAGCCTGTATCTGCACCTGAAAAACTATCTCCGGAAAGGGATGAAAGTTTTCTTCCATGACGGCAAATGGAGCCAGGAGGGAGAAGCGGTCACTCTTGATGCTCCCAAAGCAAACTGGGGAACTCACTCGAAAACTCACATCTACGAAACAACAACTTACACAGAAGTCATGATCGGAACCTATAACATCGATAACCGCTCCGATTATTACAACACTGAACTCGCAGTATTCTGTAAGGGCAATGATGAATTCAGCCAGAATGTGAAAGGTAATGTCATGGCACTTGCTGAGAAGGGAATCAAGGTAGAAAGTCTCACTCAGGCCCAGGACCGAAATGGGCAGAAGATCAATATCACCGGCTCAACGCCTTTCAGAGAACTCAAGATGAAATTATTCACCTTGCCTTCGTGGCTCATGGGGAATCTCCTCTAAACTGCCTTACTTCAGTGGAGTTAAACGATCACAATTTTGTTCTGTACCATAAGCAATTTATTTGTTGCTTATGAGCATACTTGCATAAAATTAAGTACATGATCAAATTTAATACTGTTCTAAACTTGCAGTTCAAGGAGCATGAAAAGAATATGCATCAATCTTTCTTGTGCTGCCCCGGAATTTATCATTCGTGATGGA
>JAYVHR010000113.1:0-3215 GCA_043771075.1 Bacteriovoracaceae bacterium | reverse complement strand
GCAAATTAAGCAGATCGTCTTTCGTTATGTCCTGTTTTCCCATGTAAACCACACCATAATCAAGCGCGCGGGTGTAGTGGAGAATGGCCTCGGTTTTATTGATTGAATCAGCAACGCCCAGAAGATCATCTTCAAACGCGAGAGTTTCCGGAACGGCATAAGCGTACCCCGTGTGTGCTTTGATCACAGCGGGAAGAAGTCCCATATTGTCAGGGTCAGTGAGATAAACCAATTCGAGAAACTTGAGATTTCCGGGAGCCGAATTACGGAAGAAAATCCAGGAGTCTTCCTTCGTCAGCTGGTCGGCCGCCTGATGAAAAACGGGGGAAGATCGTCGGACTGCCCATTTCTGTAGACTGGAACATCCGGTGAGGAGAATCAGGAATAGAGGTAGTAGTCGCACCATAGCATTGTAACCCATCAAAATCACGTTTGTTTTATCATAATAGGTGGGAGGTATTAGGGATAGCCTAATTTAGCATGGGAAAATATTCCCACTCTTTCAGGTAGATGCGGGCGCCATGATATAATATCCTCATTCGAATCCGTCTGTGATTTTTTGCGTAAAGTGTTTACGAGTTTTCACCGACAGGTTTGCTAGGACATTTAACAGGAGAAACATGTTGAGCGATCTTACGATCTCTTAGCTGATTCCCAACTTTCGATTTCATCGACTGAGGGGAAAAGGCACAACAAGCTTTTACACCCGAGGTAATTATGAAAACGAAATCTACAGTCTCCCCAAAAAACACCGCAGCTGAAAGAGCTTTAGGCACACGTAAGAAGCCGCAAAGCCTTCGCCCTATGCGCTCGATGATGGCAGTGAGAAGTCTTAAGCCTAAGACTATCGTTGCATCAATGAAGACTGAAGCGGAAGTTCAGTAAGCTCTTTTTCTCCCCTGCGGAGAAAATAGCTTCTGGATTCATCGGGAGAAAATCTCCCTCCCTTCTCTATTTTCAATGTGATCTTTTCTTTCCCCGCAAAATTCTGAATGAGTTTCATCGCGTAGTCTAAGTTCAAGAGCGATGAGAATCCATCTATCTGTGAGAAGTTTCTCTTCTCATGCTTCTGCTGATTAAAGAGCACGTATTGGATGGCGTGCATGAACGAATTAATATCGTGAAGAAAAAGAGATTGGTTCAGGATCGAAAATGATTGAACAGACCGGTGAGAATCAGAAGGACAATCAGTCCGACAAAGATGCGATCAAAAACTTTGAATGTCCGATACTTTCTGAGAATTTTTTCAAGGATGTCTTGCATCAGAAGTTCTTATCGATGTCGGCCTTAAGTTTGCGATGGATTTCCGTCAGACGGTTCTGTTGTTCCGTATGAAGTAATTGCATGTACTTTTTCTTGGCTTCAAAGATCACTTCCACCGCTTCCAGATAATTTTTCTTCAACTCCCGAAAGCACAGCTGCTTCTGGTCTGGAGGAAGTGTTTTTCCTTCTGAATCAGGAGCCTCACTGCTGCAGTAGAGTTTCTCTTCCTCAATACCGTTCTCAAGGTCCCGCACGGCCTGATTGAAAGTATCCTCGAAGCCGGGGTTGGAGTTTAATGGGAGCTTCTTGAGTTTTTCAGTGAGACCCGGAATGCGCGTCTGGAAAGCCTTATTGTCTCCACCGAAGCTGAAGATATCTGCATGAGCAGAAGAGATGAGAAGGAAAATCAGAATAAGCTTGGCCATGAGGCAGCTCCGGGAAAATGTTGATTCAGGAAATTCTGCGATTCATTTACAAAGCGGGAAAGAGGAAAACCGACAACGTTGGAATAAGATCCATCCACACGGGAAATGAAAGTGAGTGACGGGCCCTGAATACCGTAAGCACCGGCCTTATCCAGAGAATCTCCGGTATCAAGATAGCGCTCCATCAGCACTTCGGAAATTTTATCAAAAGTAACTCTGGATTCATCAACAAATGAATAGTGGTGCACTTTTCCATTCATCAAGAGAGAAAGCGAGACAGCGGTAAAAACAGAATGCGTTCGCCCTGAAAGATCGGAAAGAAATTTCCTCGCTTCATTCCTGTCTGCAGGCTTGTTATAAATCTTTCCTTCGTTCACGACGATCGTATCAGCGGAAACGATGAAGAAGTTTTCCTTCGCTCTTTCCTTCTGAAGCTTTTCCACCACGGCCTGACCTTTGACTTCAGCAATGTCTCTGGCGTGCTGGACGGGATCAGTGGCATCGGAATGTTCTGGCACAGAGAGGGCGATCACTTCAAAGGGAAGTTTCAGGTGACTGATGAGTTCTTTTCTCCGGGGAGAAGCACTCGCGAGAATGAGTTTTAATTCAGATTTTGCCATTTCTTAAAAGCCACACGTAATACTCGAGTTCGTGCATTTCACGCACCCTCATTTTCTTCTGAGTGTACCTTGTTTTGAGTCCAAGGAGGTAGTGGTTTAATGCCTTTTCATAAATGTGCGGGGACAATTCTCGGCGCGGCTTTTCACCCGCTGCTTCAAGCTTCACAAGAAGATTTTCTACCGAGCGGAGGTTGGTGGTCTCCATCCGGCGCGTGTATTCAGTCAGAAATTCCTGTCTCTTTTTCACGTCCGCATCTTCCCAGAGGCGATACCCATGCTCAATCCCGAGTTTTTTCTGCTGATCGATATCTTCAAAGATGGCGAGGCTGTATTTTTCCAGCCACATCTCACGTGCCAGTTCAATCGTCTGTATTCTTTTTGTGAGAAGTTCGGCCACATCCAGCTCCCCTCTCGGAGGGGCGATGGTCGAACTTCTTCCACTCGTTTCAATTTCAGTCCACACATCAGGATTTTCTACAGCAACATTTGTATTGCTGTAGCCCCGGAGTTCCATGGAAATACTGCCGGTTCCTTTCGATCTTCTGAACCAGGATTTTTCGCCCGTGACATGAATGAGATTGAAGCTTAATTGTGAAGCGGTAACCGTGACGTTCGGAGCGACCATCATGACTTTAGTCACGACATTAGTTTTATTCTTCGCTGTCAGAAATTCATTATTTTTCTTTTTGAGTTCATTGAGTTTTGCGACCTGATCCTGAATGGCAAGATCTTTCAGTTCCATCACTTCACTTAAGTGTTCGCGGTCACTCTGAGACGCAAAACGCTTTCTCTCATACCATTCGAGATTGGATTCCCGGAGCATGAGGGGAAGAAAGATAGCGTCTGTTTCCGGGTGAAATTCAGCTTTCACTTCATCCTGATTGCGAGGATGAAAGAAGGCGTGACC
>JAYVHR010000112.1:0-2479 GCA_043771075.1 Bacteriovoracaceae bacterium | reverse complement strand
GATTCCGGCAGAATTTCCCTTGCGAGATCTGAATCCATGAGATCCTGGCATTTCATCGTGGGATTCCCTCTGGTGAATTTCTTGGTTCCGCCATAGTAGGAAACGCATTGCTCTGAATAGTAGTCAAAGTATTCAGGAAAATTTGCCTTCATGTGCCGAAGCACAACCCTCCGCTTCGTTTGGTCCATTGATCCCATAATGTGATCGGGAAGTGGGTCGAGGTTTTTAATTTCCGAAAGAACCTGCTCTCTTCTGTCGGAAGATTTTCCGAGCTGATTCAGGTTGTTCCAAGCGAGATTCATCAGTTCACCCTGCGAAGGATGCTCCAGAAGATAAAGCGTGTAGAAAAAATCCCGTAATTTCTGGTCGGCCTTGCCGGTGGACTTGAGAATTTCAAAACCCAGCTCACGATCGCCCTCATTATTGGGACTCAGAACGCGTTTTTTAGACTCCGAAACGAGTGTCGGAAGGCAGTCAGCGTGAATTGTTTCTTCAATTTTAGTCAGGAAATTTCCGTCCAGACCCAGTTTCAGGTAATCGGCCGAGAGCTTTTCCCACAAAGCAGTCATGACAAAGTCTTTCTTGCAGTAAAACTCACTGAAGGGAGTTTTCAAAGGCTTCTCAAGGAGTGTCCACACTGTATAAGGCGCGCCTTTTTTATCCTTTACCATTTCGGCGAGGCCCACGGCCATGTCGGGATCACTTGAGTCTTCTTTCCAGAACGTCTTTAGATCTTCCCAGCAGGGAGTTTCAGAATTCAGACAGGATTTCAGGTAGCGCACACCGATTTCAGTCCGGCGGGCACGGTAAACATCATCCTGACGCAGAACCGGCAAGCGGTAGAGTTCTTCGGTTTTTTTAAAAGCAATTCTGGGAACTGGCGATTGAGTGAGGGTGAGATTGGCATGTTTCAGGGCCATTCTTGAGATCATGGACTTCCATTCCTCTCCGCGTTCAGAAGGACGGATGTCGAGGGCATGATCCAGGAATTCCTGATAAGAACCTTCCTGGGCAAGGATCGATAGGTCTGCCAGATTGTAGGCAGCTCCACGGGAAGCGGCTTCGCAGTTTGCCCCGAGGAATATTAGCGTGAATAAAATGTGTATACCCATTACGTCTATTCTAGATTCCTCCGCTAGAAAGCGTCAAATTCTGTGAAACCTTTCTTTTCTGAAAGACCATTTGGAGGTAAATTGTGAAGGTTCAATTTCCCGGAGGTTTCGTGAAGAGTTCAGGCGTTCCTGTTGTTGTTAAGCGCGTGGTTTCGGAAGACTGGCAGGTTTCTTATTATGAGGAATTTGAGGCACTGATCTTTGATCAGGGGAAACTCGGTCAGGGTTTCCAGGAACTCATCAATTTCGCCCTTTCGGAAAAAACCGGAAGCTTCCGCCGCGAAGTCGTCATCAACGCATTTCCTTTCCTGTGTGCTCTGAGAATCCAGGAAAGAACTCTTTATATCGGGACTCGGCGCCTATCGCGTGAACTTTCGCTCATGAAGCTTCATGAAGTAAATCCACTTCCGATGGATGAAGCGGTTGATAAGGCGATGTTCAAGCTGAAAGACCATGTCGAGAAAATCACCACTATTTCCCCGGCGCAGTTTCCCACTGAAATCGAGTGGGTAACTTTCGAGAATAAACTTCCGAAGTTCTGGAATACCACTCAGTGGGAAGACGTGAATGCTGAGGCGAAGGTGATTCTTGCTCAGTTGGTGAAGAAAACCGCCGAATATCGTCCGAGTGCCTTTGAAAAAGTTTCGGATTACGGGCTTTCTCTTACCGCCCAATATGATCTCATCCGCGTGCATCTTCTGAAGTTTCTGGCCCTTCTTCCCTCTCTGGACCACGATAAGTCCGGCGAGGAAGTGAAGAGAAACCTTCTGGAAAGTTTAAGACGCCTGAAAGAAGACAACGACGCCATTTCTCAGAATAAAAAACGCGGCTCACGTCCTCTGCCATTTCACATTACGATGGCGGTGGGTATTGGTCTCCAGCTTGCTGCTTATCTACCGGCCGGATTTCTCGCGACAATTGTCCGTCACATGGTCAGAAAGATGGCCAAACGCTTTATTGCCGGAGAAAGCATCCGCACATCTCACAAGACACTCAAGGATCTTCGCGCTTCCAACCGCCAGTGCACCCTTGACCAATTGGGGGAGCTCGTCGTTTCGTCCCATGAAGCAGATGATTACTTCGAAAAAGTTCTCCAGCTCATCCACGGAATGAAAGAGCATATCCCGCGGGGTGAGAAAAACTCCGCCGGTATTCTCAATGCTCACGTTTCGATCAAAGTATCGGCCCTCTCGCATGACTTCCGTCCGCAGGCCTTTATGGCGACATATATGAAAGTGGCCCCGCGCCTGCGCCGGATTCTCCAGGAGGCCCAGAGAGAAGAAGTGTTCATCAACATCGATGCCGAACACTATCATTACCGTGACCTCGTCCTCCGGATTTATGAGAAGTGCCTTTTGGAAACTCCT
>JAYVHR010000111.1:0-3126 GCA_043771075.1 Bacteriovoracaceae bacterium | reverse complement strand
GAAATGCTCAATCGTGTACGTGGTGCGTTCTTTTTCATAACCCTGGTCGTCACGAAAATTACTTCCGTGGAGAAGGGAGACACTGGTCGCCATCGCGCTGGTGGAGATAACGAGAACGAGTAATGCCGCCAAGAACTTTGAAATCATTAAGTGTCTCCTAAAGAATTTTTCATTTCGTACCAATTTTATCCAACATTGGGGAGCATCTTTTGTAGAAAAAACGACCTGATCCCATCTCTGGTCCAGGCGTGATAAAATATGAGGGACCTTCCAAGGAGGGAAGTAATGAAAATTCTAAGTATTATATGTTTATTCGCAATGGTGAGCTGTGCTCATGACAGAAAACCGGCTTCCTCACACGGTGGTCAGGTCGCATATGACACCATGGCCGTGGGAAATGTTCTCGCTTACGCGACTAAGAGAATGGACAAGCAGGATGTTTGTTTCGATATCAATCTCGAAATGAAAGGTGCCAATCAGCAGGAAATTCTTCCCGCGAACTGGACCGTGGCCTGGGTTGACCAGCAGAATCAGTATCATCTTCTCAGCATGAATCAACGAAACCCGGCCTCGACTCCGGTCGGTGGTCAGGTCGTTGCTCCTTACGGACATTATCAGGAGTGGAAGAATCAATTCACGACTTGTGCTCCGAAAGCAAACTTTCAGGATGTAAAAACTCTGGTTCTTACTCCGAAAGAAACTCCATGGAAGAATGCCAAAGAGCTTAACCTCACCTGGCACTAATGAGAAAAGATACACACTCAATAGCAATGGGATACATCCTGTGGATCTTCGGATTCACAGGAGCTCATCGCTACTACTTCGGTAAACCGATCACCGGAACAATCTGGCTTTGTACTTTCGGCCTCCTCGGCATTGGCTGGCTGGTGGATGCATTTCTCATTCCGTCGATGGACCGCAATTGCGACCTGAAATTTGCGGAAGGAAGATACGATTACAATCTCACATGGATTCTTCTCACGTTCGGAGGAGTATTCGGACTCCACCGTTTCTATACCGGCAAGTGGCTGTCAGGACTCATCTGGCTTTGCACCGGAGGACTTCTCTTCATGGGAGTGGCCTACGATTTCTGGAATCTTAATGAAATGATTTCCGAGCGAAACATCATTGAAGGTCCGTCACACCGCGCCTACGTCGGCTGATTCGCATTTTTCAATTTCACAATTCGATAAAACAAAAACCACATGCTTTTTTGATCGCTTTGGATGATGATAGGGTTTGTTCAAGGAGACATTGAGATGATGAAGTATTTTAAAGGTTCTATTCTTTTGTCCCTCATCGGAGCTATGTGTGCTTTCGGTGTCGGTCATTTTTATACAGGCACGGTATCAGGCGGTTTATCCGCGCTCTTCCTTGCCACAGTGCTGAGTGTCCTTGAAGTTTCACTCTCTTTTGATAACGCTGTCGTAAACGCCATCGTCCTGAAGAAGATGACTCCGCTCTGGCAACACCGCTTTCTGACCTGGGGTATCGCGATTGCCGTCTTCGGTATGCGTCTGGTTTTCCCGCTCGCCCTCGTCGGTGTTATGGCCCATATTAATCCTATCGATGCTCTCGTCCTCGCTGCAACGAAGCCGGATCAATATGCCCAGATAATGATCTCTGCTCACGTTCCTATTGCTGCTTATGGTGGGGCCTTCCTCATGATGGTGGCGCTAAAATATTTCTTCGACGAGGCCAAGGAAATTCACTGGCTCGGATGGATTGAAAAACCAATCGCAAAACTTGGCCGCGTGGAAGCTGTTTCCATCGGTATTACCATCATCACTCTTTATTTCTGCTCACAGATGCAAAAGCCGGAAGAGTCGACAACTTTCCTTGTGAGCGGGCTTTGGGGTCTTATCACTTACATCGTGGTTGATGGGATCGGAGCTTTCCTTCACTCTCCGGATGAAACTCAGGGACTCGATCTCAATAAAGCCAGTATGGGAATGTTCCTTTACCTTGAAGTGCTCGATGCTTCGTTTTCATTCGATGGTGTCGTGGGAGCATTCGCGATCACAAACAATCTTTTCATTATCATGATCGGTCTTGGTATCGGTGCAATGTTCGTACGAAGTCTCACCATCATGCTCGTGGAAAAAGGAACTCTTGCTGAGTTCCGTTACCTCGAGCACGGCGCTTTTTATGCCATCGGTGTTCTTGCGGTCATTATGTTTGCTAATACGATCTTCCACATTCCGGAAGTGATCACTGGACTCATTGGTGCGGCCTTCATTGGTCTCTCGCTCTGGTCTTCGATCAGCTACAACAAAAATCACGCATGAGCGAAAAACTCATCAAGGCCATTGATGAGGTCAAACACCTTCCTGAAGTAACTTTGGGCTCCATCGTCGATCGAATCGGCGATGATGCTCTTCTTATCGTCTGTCTGATATCAATTATCCCATTCTTGCAGCCGATTCCCATTCCGGGACTCTCCACAGTTCTGGGCCTGGTAGTTCTGCTTCAGGGATTTGGCATGATCTTTCTGGGAAAGCCGCTGCTGACTCAAAGGATGAAGAATCTCAAGCTCACGAATGAGAAATTGATGCTGATCTATCGGGCCGCTCTGAAGTTCGATAAATTTACGTCGAAGATTTCAACATTCAAACATCCGATGATGAGTTCCCGTGGAATGCACATCGTGTGTGGAATAACGATTACGATTTCAGCGGCGTTTCTCTCTCTCCCGCTGCCCATACCCTTTTCAAATTTTATTCCCGCCATGTGCATATTCTTTATCTGCGCTGGTCTTCTGGAATGCGATCTGAGCCTGGTCATTTTCGGACATGCGATTGCTTTCGTGGCCGTATGGATGGCCGGACTTTCGTTTCATCTCATCGTAGATAAATTTCAGCTCTGGTTCTGATTACTCAGGAAGACTGCAGCCAGTATTCCCGCCGCCGAGAGAAATTGTCTCTGGCTTGATCTCGATGGGCTTCTTCGCTTTATCATCGCAATCTTCTTCTTTCTTCAAGGCAGGATGAACCGGCTTGGTTTCAGTGACCTGTTTTTTGGCAGGAGGAGTTTCTTTTTTTGTAGCTGGAGAAAGAGCATGACAGGAAAGAGAAACAAGCATCATGAGAATAAACACTTTCATTATTTGTCCTTGCTGTAGTTGAA
>JAYVHR010000110.1:0-2902 GCA_043771075.1 Bacteriovoracaceae bacterium | reverse complement strand
GATGTAAAACTCCAGCTTGTGCGTCCGACTATTTACCGCACAGACATAGGAACCGATGTTCTTTCTCCAAACTTCCGTTCATGTTCTTCGAACGCCAGTTGTGGGAGCTCAGGATGTTGCCTCAACAACCGCTGCTGGGATGAAAATCTCGTATCGCAGTGTTTTGATGAAACTGATATCCAGGGAAATAAACCGGTTGGAAATTCGTGTGCGACAGATCTTGAATGTTCAAGTCTCTGTTGTAGTTCAACCAACGGTCAGTGTGCCCCTCACAACGTTACTCTGAATCCTGCCGTTCTCTGCTCGAAACCGGTGGGAGCGTTCTGTATCGCTAAAGAATGGTGCGGGAAAACACCTGTCACTAAATGTATCGTAGTATCCCAGCCGAATGATCCGGTAAGCGGAGAGGCCCGTTGTACGCAGTCCTGCTATACGGTTTATGAGTACGGCGACTGTAAAAACGGGGCCTGTACACCGGCCGTCCAGCCTGCCATCCCTGTATTCAATGAAAGCGACCCCAACAGATGTGATGGCGCTGTGCCCGCACCTGACTTTTCAAATTGATCTGAGACTCACTCCTCTGGCATAATGTATCCCTATGTCATTACCTGAACTGAAAGATTGCATTCTTGATCACATCGCGATTGCCGTGAAAAGCATCGATACCTCAAAAAAATTCTGGGAAGACATGGGGCTGACGTTTGCCCCGGAACTTGAAATCGTGGAAGATCAGAAAGTAAAAACTGCTTTTGCTCACGTTGATGTGAACGCTCACATCGAACTTCTCGAACCAACCAGCACTGAATCCACCATTCATAAATTCATCGAACAGAAAGGCGAGGGGATCCACCACCTTTGCTTCAAGGTTCCTGATGTGAAGAAAAAAACGGAAGAGCTCACGGCCCTTGGTTATCGTTTCATTTATCCGGAACCGAGAATCGGTGCCGGCGGATGTCTTGTGAATTTCATGCATCCTAAATCCACAGGAGGAGTCCTCATCGAACTCTCTCAAAGGCCCGTCAAATGAATCAAATGCAGTTCCAGGCACCGAAGCTCACTCCGGTGAACAAGGTGATTCTCATAGCGACAGTGTCGCTTTTTATCCTTCACTCGATCATGAAAGCAGTGGGAGCATTTTCCGTTGTTTCTCTCCTGGGACTTTCAGGAGCGGGTGTACTTTCCGGCCTCGTTTTTCAATTTGTCACTTACCCGTTCGTCGAAACTCAACTCATGGGTGCGATTTTCAATTCGCTTCTCATCTGGTTCATCGGATCGGAAATTGAAACTCTCTGGGGAAAAAAAGTTTATCTCCGTTTTCTTGGTCTGGTCGTTTTCGGAGTTGGTCTTTTTTATTTTCTCGTAAGTGTTTTGTTTTTTTCCGGCACTCACATGTACGAATCAAATCTGCATGGTCTCAACGGAATTAACTTCGCTCTCCTCATCGCGTACGCGACTCTTTATCCCGATCGCCAGCTTTCGCTCATGATGATCTTTCCGATGCGGGCGCAGACTTTCTGCTGGATTCTCGCCGGAATCGAGGCCTACATGGCCCTCTTCAGCAATATCACCACTTCCTGGGCGCACCTTCTGGCGATGGGACTTTCCTGGCTCATTATCCGTTTTCAGCGCACATCATTCCTCAGTACCGTCCTGAATAAGGATTTTCAGAGGGCAAAACCCAAAAAAGGGCATCTTTACGTGGTGAAAGATGATGAGCAGAAACCTCCGAAATACTGGCAGTAGTTGACCAGTAGCATTATTTCTTGCCAGAGAACGTCTGGGAGTGTTACAAAGAGTTTCGTTTTAAAAGAGAGGACCTATGAAATTGAGACTGGCACTTGAAGAAAAACTTATGGATGTTCGTGTTCGTGACCGTCTCGTAGCAGAAGGCAAGATCCCGAAAGAAGATCTCAGAAAATATACTGAGTCACTTCCGGACGACACAAAAAATGCCGTACCACTCGACCACGAAGACAATCAGAAAATTCAATAACAAAAAGCCCGCGCAAGCGGGCTTTTTTTTCGTCTACTGAACGACGAAGGATGAAAAATAGATTTGTTTTACGACTGACTGGCCGAGTTTTTCATTCACAGCTTTCTTCACACGACTTTCAAATGTCATTTTTCCCGTCATGCTATCCAGTTCGGATGGACTCATCAGCGAGGCCACTTGAATGACGACATCTTTGAAAACATGCTCATGAGTTTTGACGAGTTCTTTCTGATCAGCATGAAATGTCAGCACGTTCATTTCCAGATCAAGGAAACGAAGGCGCGATGATCCGGAGTGAAGATTCACGACGAATTTTTTAATGGGCACTGGCTCGAGTCGGGATTTCTCGGAAGCGTCTTTCTTGAGATTTGCCTCTTCGGCTGCCTGATTAGTTGGCTCAGGCTTTATCATGAAGTGTGAGTAGTACACGAGGCCCGCGCCCAAAAGAACTACCGCTAAATTTACAATGATGAGGATCTTCTGCATGGTTTTATTTTATCAGGTTTTTCATTTTTGACATCCAATTGGAGGTTAGAAATGAAAAAAGAGCGTTTCGACAGGATCTTGGTTTTGAAATGGTAGTGCAGTCTGACCTCCACCAGTGGAGGTCAGAAATGAAAAAGGCCCCTTTCGGGGCCTTCTAGAGAGTCTTACAGATATTTATCGAGAGCAAGCGGAGTGTAAGGGAGGTCAAGGTCACGAGCAACTTGCTCATAAACGAGTTTTCCTTTGTAGATATTCACTCCGAGACGGAGTGGCTTATCTTTCATGATCGCGCGATCAACACCGTCACGAGCGAGCATACGAGCGTACTTCAGAGTCACGTTCGTAAGAGCAAATGTCGACGTACGGGCAACTGCACCCGGCATGTTCGCCACACAATAGTGAACAACGCCATCAACGATGAAA
>JAYVHR010000109.1:0-4405 GCA_043771075.1 Bacteriovoracaceae bacterium | reverse complement strand
TTTTAAGTCTTTCCCCTGCATGATGAATTCTTCGCCCGAGCGGAGACCTGAACTCTCCAGGATTTTTTCCAGAATCATTTCTCCCCAGTTACCCTGGAGTTTCACGTCACCTTTAAGGGCCCGCGTGAGATTTTCTGTTTCCTGACTCATCTTCGCCGAGGCTTCAACGATACGGGAAATTTCTGAGTGAAGCTTGAGGCGGTCCTTAGTATCCGTCAAATGCATCTCTTCCACCTTGCGCGAAAACTCTGACATTCTTTCACGAAAGGGATTCAGCATGAGCTCCATCCCGCGCAGAGAATCTTCCCGGAACGTGCGGGATTTTTCCGTAAAGATTTCAGTGGTGAGATACTTGAGTTCGGTTTTTAATTTCTCCGAATTTTCCTGCTGATTAGATAATCTTTCTTTGAGAACATGAAACTCAGTTCTTTGCTTCTGTCCCAGAATGAAGGCCACACTCATACCCAAGAGAAATCCACCTGCTACCAGAAGAATAAAAGTCATCATGATTACCTCGTTAGAAGAGTATTTCAACTTCCTCACAGTCTTTCCAGCAGTTACTCATTCCTGACTCTTTCGCTCGGGCTACATCTTCGCCCTCAATTTCCGATGAGAAGCTGATGAAGACTTTTCTTCTATTCCTTCTCCTATCCGTCTCCGCTCATGCGGGACTGCCGGTGGATATTGTCTTCGATATCGATCTCACGATCGTCTCTCTTATCAATGATCGCCCGGGAGGAGATCTCCTCGCCGATCCCGCAAATCCCACCAGGAATATTGTGAATATTCATCACGGTGAAATGGACGAGAACTACCGGGTGTTTGAAGGGGTGACTGACCTCATGGAAAAACTCGAAAAAGAACAGAGAGCGGGACGCGTTCGGGTGTCTTTTTTCAGCGGCGGAACTGAAGCGCGGAATGAGGCCTTGTTAAGATCTATTAAGCTGAAAAACGGAACTTCGCTCTGGGATCTCGCTCCCGGACGGGTTTTGGGCCGTAATTCCATGACTCCCACGGGACTCAAACCTCCCGCAAGAATCCGCGAGCAGTTTAAAAAAGATCTCACTAAAATTAATCCCGATCTCTCGGACGTCATCATCATCGATGACATAAAAGAATTTGTTCCGGACTCCCAGCGGGGAAACATGCTCTGGATCGGCGAAGAATTTCCTTTTCCCGACCGCACGCCCATTCCTCCCACCACGGTTGATCCCGAAATTCTCGCGCGCGAAAGAAATAAGTATCAATGGATATCGGGGCAGATCGACCGGGCACTCACGCAAAGATTCACCACTGGCGGGTCTTTCAGCTCCATCATTCAGGGGACGTCGGAGCTCCGGCCAACGTGCAACATGTACCGGATCCTTTCTGATCTCTTTACGAAATAGAAGTCCGCGCTACAATAAAGCATGGCCCGAAAAAACTCCAGCGATCTTGCCCCTATAGTGAATCACGATCTCGCACGCAAATTTCAGGAAGCGAGCTTAAAGAAAACCGATATCGGGGACTTCATCCGCGAGTTCCTCGTTCAGTTTCTTTCCGCAGACACCAAAACCGCCTACATCAAGGACCTCAAGTTTTTCTTTGATTTTCTCCGCTCGGGAAATGTCCAGATCTCTCACCCGTCGGAAATCCAGTCTTTCCACTTTCAGCTGTACCGTGATCATCTGATGGAAAAGGGCCTTGCCTCCGCCACGATCAATCGCCGTCTGGTCTGCATCCGCTCGTTCATGAAATGGGCCATTGCCGCTAAACTCATCGATCACAATCCCCTTGATACCGTAAAACTTCCCAAGGTTCAGACGGAATCACCGACGGTGGCCTTCGATGACGAAGAAGTCGTCCGCATGATCAACGCTCCCGATCCTTCCACTCACAAAGGCCGCACGCATCGCCTGGTCATGGTCATGCTTTTTCACCTGGGACTACGCCGCTCAGAGCTCACGAATCTCAAAATGCATCAGATCGTGGATGACCGCGGTCACTGGACTCTCCGGATTCATGGAAAGGGCGACAAGGTTCGTCTCGTGCCTCTGAATGTCGTTGTGTGGGAAGAAATCAATCTCTACGTCGCGAGTTTGAAAGACAGTGCCATCGTTCTTGGCCCGGAAGATTATCTTCTTCAGACCGAAACAAAATTTAAAAACGACCGCCCGATGGATGGCTCGACCATTTACCGCGTAATCGAAAAGTATGCCCGGGGTCTCGGTATTAACAAATCCGTTTCTCCGCACTCATGCCGTGCCACCGTCATTTCGCATCTCCTCGACACCAGCCACGCCGCCATCCGCGATGTCGCGACCTTCGCCGGCCACTCCAACATCACGACGACCGAGCGTTACGACAAACGCCGTAAGAACCTCGACAAGAGTGCTGCTTATCTGGTGGATTACGAAAAGAAATCAGGCTGATTTGTCTTTGCGGAAAGGATCCTTGTAGTGATCTCTCACGAGATTTTTCGTGTATTCCATAAAGTCTTTGATGTTCTTCACGTGGCGATCTTTGTCGCATTCAATTTTTGAATACGGCATAAAGAGATAGGCCTTCTTGTTCTTGAAGAAATCAAAGCTCGACTGGACCGAGAAATCCGAAAGCTTGCAATAGACCGAATCATTCTTACTGGAAGAATAGAGAAGATTGAAAGTGTACTGTGAAAAATGCGTCTTCATGTCCTCGAGATTTTTCCCGAGGGCACCCGCGAGAGCGTTCGTTTCAAGAATAATCCGAAGCCCCTCAGTCTGCGCCATCTCTCTCTGGAATACCTCAGCATCCAGTGAAAAAAGAAGGCCACTGGCGGTCAGCTGTTCGAGGTTAACCAATTGCGCCTTGGCATATTCGTCACCATACTCAAAAAGTACTTTGGATTTAATCCGCACCCGGAAATCACGGCGCGGAAGTTTCCCGCGGATGAGATTAATCAGGATGAAATCGCGATAAATAGTTTTGTTGAAGCACTCGGTGATTGCCATCGTCTTAAAGGGCCCTGTGCCCGAGATAAAAGAGATTTCAATCGGTCCGAAAGGATCAACTCCGCCTAAGACCTGAGTCCGGTTAAAAATATGCTTCTCGTAGAGTTCATACATACTGGTCTGATGAACTTTCTCGCGCGTCTTGATCCACACAGGAATTGTTGAAAGTTGTCCGATTCCCACTTCGCGTTTTTTGAAATCTTCGCAAAGCTCCGGTTCTTTTTCCATCGCTTCTTTTACTGAATCACATGTTTCATGAAAGTCGGCCCAGTGAAAAACCATAACTCCATTGTCGCCGATCGCGAACTCTTCACCCAGGGTGTGGTGAAGAGAACTCTCTTTCAGAAAAGACTGAGGAAAGAGGCTCGTGACATTGATTTGAGACATTGATTGTCCTTCCGGTTTTGGCCTCATCCTGAGGTCCCTCTTATTTTATCTTCAGAATGAATTTCTCAGAAAGGAATTTTCTGACATCAACTAAGAGAGCGGACAATATTCACAAACGATTGATTTTCCTTTCTGAAATAAGCGAAGGAAAACCAGCTGAATACGAGCGATATACTGAAGGGAATGAGCAGAGAGATGACTATGCTATTGAAATTCAACTGAACGGGCAGGCTTCTCTCGACAAATATGTCCGGCATAAGGTCGTGACCGAATCTCTCAAGTACCTTCAGAGTGATTGAGCCAAAAATGCCGCCTATGAGGACAGTGAGACCCGATAATATTAAGGTGAACTTAAAACAGAGTGCCAACAGCTTTTTCTGACCCATGCCGAGGATCCAGAAACTCATGAGATCGCGTTTGATTTTCGAGTAGAAAATCATGAGTCCGGAGGTGATGGCAATCGCCACCAGTAAGCTCATTGAAATAAAAAGAAAGAGCATCACCTTCGTTTCGAGATTAAGTGACCACACTAATGCTTCGTTCATTTGCGCCCAGGTTGATGCCCGAGCATCGCGAGGGGCAGTCTCCATCAGTCTTTGCATTACGGCAGGGTTTGGTTCCCCAAAAATCCTGATCTGATTGACCGACTCATCTCTCAGAAGATTCTGAACGAACGAAAGCCGCGCAAACATTTCCAGATCATCCACTTCAGAAATTTCTGTATAGAGATAATCCGAAACCGTTTCTGAAACGAATCGAGGGATTTCTCCCATGATGGAATCAGAAACTCCGGGAGCAATGACTTCAATATCATCCATGAACTGAGTTTTGAGTTTACCTGCAAGATCACTTCCCAACACCAGTCCTGAAAAATCTTTATCTTTCAGAAACTCCGGACTTTCATCCGTAAGATCTATCCCATGGAGCTTCGCCGGGGCCACGAAATTTTTTCTCCGGAGCATGACTTCTGTTTCGAGTTCCGAATAAAAAGGAATTCCTTCTTTACGGAGAATTTCCTTCATCTCATTTAAATTCTCCGACTTCACACC
>JAYVHR010000108.1:0-2682 GCA_043771075.1 Bacteriovoracaceae bacterium | reverse complement strand
TGAGAAGGTAGAGATAAAGGGAGATCAGGAAAAAAAGTTGTGGCTCCCCAACATATTGAACGCTGTAAACCTGAAAGATCGGAGTGAGAATGGCGAAGGTAAGAGTGATTTTCGCCAGAATTTTATCTTCCCGGGAAAAGACCTTATAGAAACAAATTAGTCCAGCTGAAAAGTACACGAGATTGAGAAGCCGTATCACTTCCATGTGCGGCCCGAAAATCCATAAGAATGGCAAATAGAGAAAATGAACTCCGGGAGGCCGGTGAGTGTTTGTCAGTGACGCCTGGAAGTATCCGAAAAAATCCTCGTAGAGTGCGAAGAGTGGTTTCAGATAAACTTTCGGTTCGTCCCAGAATCCCGGCATACTGATCCGGGGAAGTCCCAGGACGAGGATGATTCCCACGATCAGGATGAGGAAGAATGTATCTGAAGACAATTTTCGGAACATACTAAGAGGTTATCACAAATGTTTTCTGAATTCCCCTCTCTAAGGATACGCGTGGACCAAGGCCGGGAACGCTGGCGAAATCTGACCATGGTTTCATGATCTCATTATCGCGGTAAGGGATGGCCCCCCAGTGGACCGGAACCTGGCTTCCGGTTTCTTTTTCATACACCCCGACAAGATCCTGCAGACTCACTCTGGTGCCGGCAACCGCAAAAGTTTTATTCCGGATAAGCTCAGGACTCGAAAGAAGTTCCAGGATTCTCTCATAGGCATCGATCACATCGTCTATGTAGGCCATCTCAAGTTCCTGCTCTCCCGGGGTAAGTGGAAGGGTTTCCTTTGTCCGGGCGGAACGATGAATGAGATTCAGAATTTTATCCCGGTTATCTTCGGGGCCATACGTCTCAAAGAGTTTCAGTGTTACGTGCGGAAGAGAATAGGACTTAAGGATGCTCTGAAAGGATGCTTTGGTCGAAGCATAAAAATTGTGAGGGCGATCGTAGTCCGGGCCCGTGTGCTCGAGTGCTGTTCCGGTATTAATGAACCATGTTTTCGGATAGTCTTTGAGGGCCTCAAGAATGCGGGAACCGAGAAGGATGTTGGAATCAATGATGGGCGCGACGTCGGAACAAGTATGCTTCCGGACAAAATGCGTGGCCAGGTGGATGACGACATCGATTTCCTGCTCACGCATGAACTGACTCAGACCCTGATCACTGGTCTTTTCAAAAAATTCCCGGTCCGGCGTGTGAAGCCGATGGGTGGTTTCCAGGCGCTTCTTTAGATGCTTTCCAATAAAGCCGCCTGCACCTGTCATAAAGATATTCATGGAAACAGGATATCAGGTTCGCACAAAAAAAAGACCCCTGAAAAGGGGTCTTTTTTTGCTTTTCCAACACACACTCAACTAAGAAACGATGTCCTGATAATCCATGTGCGAGACATGAAAATCAGAAGTTGAAGTTTCATCTCTGTGGAACCCTTTCTCAAGGTGTTCGATCGGGAGAACACGGCCTGCGTGCTTAACCGAGTCACGGTTCTTGTGCACCATCTGGTTCTCTTCTTTCTCTTCTACTTCTTTGCAGTGAATGCAAAGGTCAGCAGTGGGACGCGCCATAAGGCGGTTATATGAAATTTCCATCCCGCAGTCTTCGCACTCACCGAAAGAGCCGTCTTCGATCTTCTGGAGTGATTTACGAACCTTCTTGAGATAGACGGCAGTTCTCGCTTTCAGGCGAAAATCCATCTGGTTTTCTTTCTCAACAGAAACGATATCTACTTCGTCGCCTTCTGTTGTAGCAGGCTGGAGAAGAGCACCTTCAAAGACTTCCTCTTCAGAGAGGATATCCATAAAAAGGTTCTGGAAGTGTTCAATCGTAGCTTTGTCCATAAAGCACTCCTTGAAAGTGTTTCATCCGTGAATGTTAATCCAGCTTTAATCCTTTAAAACCGGCGGCCTTACTGGCCATTTGTGAGAAGGGAGGAGAAATCCGTTTCTGGGTTACTCATCCTTGAGTAGGTCCTCCGCTCTCGCGAAACCCTTAAAGCAGGAAACGTGCCAACCTAAGAAAACCAAAATTTGAGGGGTTTAGAAAATGACCCCATGTTGGAAACATGACAATACGGGGGCAAATAGGTCATGGGAGTGCCGTATTAGCTCCGCGCCTAGGGTCTTTTTGGACCTTGAATGAAATACATTGTGAGGTTGCGAAGCTTACTGCCGCAGAAGTACAGCGCGCCCTACGAGAACATTGTCTTCGTAATATTCTCCACGCACTTCACCGCGGGAAAATTCATTCAGACGAAAAGCAAAAAAAGAATTCGGTGACGCTTCAACATACGCCACTCTCTCTTGCTGATTATAGCGGATGCTTTTATTCCCACCTTTGCCGCGGTTCCTTGAATAGGGAGTGTTATTTTCGTCAGTCAGGATGACCTGAATACTTCCATCTAACTGCTTCTCCTTCGCCACGAGATCCACATCGATGAGGACACCATCCACTTTCCCTTTCCGGCTTCCCGCAAAGTTTGTGAGCCTGCCGGAGAAGACTCCAACGAGCTTACTGACATGGGGATCAAGTGCACTGAAGTAACGAGCACTTCGGAATTTTTCGCCGGTGGTGAGTTTGGGATCTGTCTTCTCTTCTTTCTTAGTCGTGCTGGTAACTGACTGCGAGCAAGGAGTGCACTCAGTCCGCAATTGAGAATCTGCGGTGTGGGGAATTTTTCCCACT
>JAYVHR010000107.1:0-3139 GCA_043771075.1 Bacteriovoracaceae bacterium | reverse complement strand
GAGCACTTTAGATGAAGTGATTTCTTCCTGCAGGAGATCCTGGGGAGAACGGGATTTCTCCTCGCGATAGGAGTCTTCGTAATAAACTTGAAGAGTCATAGATTGATTCTATGACTCTTCAGGGCCGTTTTCAATGAAGGATTTTTACTGGCCCAGCTCGCGGCGGAGACCATTTAATGTACGGTCACGTTCCGGAGCGGGCACCGGCCCAGGAACTGCATCCGAAGCGATTCCTCGGGCAGCGCCTGAGGATGGAACAATGGATAATTCATTTCCGTTTTTCACGACGTAAATTTCAAGAGGACCAGCTGCACCAGGCGCAGAAATATTCAGACGACAAACTTCTCCGGCGAGGGCCCGGCAACGTTCAAGATATGGTCTCAGTGCTTCCTGATTATTCGATGCGATCAGATTGTACTCGGCCAGCTGAACCGGGAGAGTAATAATGCTTCCTTCGGATTGGGTCTGAAGTTCCTGATAATTAATTTCCGAAGAAGGATTGGCGACAACTATCCCTCCCTGGACTGAACTCGACTGAACTCCGTATCTTGAAAGGAGTGCCGAGTTGCCTGAAATTGTCCCGCCAGATCTGACGGATGAAGGTAAAGACGCAGTTGACCCGCTTCCTCTTTGGAACGATGAATTGACAGCTCCACTACCTGCAGTGGGAGCGACGTTTTGTGATCCATTCTGCGGACCCGGCTGAGGAGTACCAGAAGAACCTGTTGTGCCGCCGGAAATAACTTGCGAACGTTGGTCAGAATTATCCGGGGCTCTCGCTGCCAGCACCGGGGTCTGTTCATTTACTACTCTTTCTGATCGTGCAAGTCTGCGACGGAGATCTGCAGTCTCACGATCTTTCGTTTCAAGCCTTTGTTCCAGCGACCCAAGACGCTCATTCAGGTCGCGGATAAGCGAATCATCTCTTTCCGCCGGAGGCTGGGCATTTTCCCGCTGGAAAGTTTCCCTCAGACCAGCAAGCTCGTCTCTGATGGAATTTGTTTCTGTTTCTGATTGTCGAAACTGAGAGCGGAGATTATCCCGCTGGGCAATCGCTGCCTGAACAGGAGTTACCGGAACTTCTGCCTGAGGCAAAAATGCCACTTGTCCTGACTGGGTATTTATCTGCGGAGTGGCCGGTGATGCATTTGATGGAGTTGAACCTGCGGCCGTAATTTGTGATGACACCGGAGTTAATGAAGCGACTGATCTGCTGACCAGTGAAGAATTCCCGCCTTGCTGAGGATAATCAATAACGAAGTCACCACGAAGAGTTCTGGTCGTGGCACTACGATCGGCAGTGGCAGACTGAGCACCAACTTGTCCAGCAACCTGGGCCGCGTCTTCCGGAAGGTCGATGATCGGAGCGTTTTCCACGAGAGTCGCAAAACCTACTCCCGGATCCGGATTCAATGTCGAGTTAGAATGTGGATGAGCACGGACAAACTCTGCAACTCTTGCGCGACGATCAGTCCGGCAAACTGCGTCCTCACGACATCTGGTTGCGATCCAGTCACTGAAATTTACCGGAGGACCACCTGGGGTTGCCCTTCTCTGATTACAGACTGAGTCCTGAAAAGCTGCAAGGTTCAGGGTAGATCCATCAGGCCCATCTTCATTGGCCTCTCGAGTCCACTGACGTTCAAGCTCGTTAAAAACATACGAATTATTTAATAGATCACCATTCTGAATTTTTGGACAGATTCGTCCGATTCCTTCCAATCTTCTGGCGCGAACATCCACTGGGTTCGGCATTTCAATCAAACCCGGAATTGTTGCTGGTTCTAATCCATTCGAAAACAAGCTCCTGGTTTCAGACCGCGAGTTCTCAAAGAAAGTTGGAGCAATCTGGACGAGGTCGCTTGCGGTTGCAAGGTGACGGGTCCGTGTTGCCCGCTCAGGAAGTTCCCTGAGAAGCCGGTTAAACTGACGCTGCCCCTCTTCTTTCACCTCATTCACCCGGCGAGGATGAAGGGGGTCTGCCATAAATCTGGAAAACACATTCCGAAATCGATCACTGTTTCTGATTGCTGTCGATTGATCACCAGTGAAATTATCTTTAATCATCTGAACGACTTGTTCTTTTTCTCCTGCCTGCATATTCGCTGATAAGAAATTTTTTATCAGCGGATTGCGGTGAAGGAAGTCCAGACGACGGACGATGTGACTTGTCTCAGGGTTTGTTTTGGCCTCATCTAACGTAAGCATTCTTCCACGGGTGAGGTTTTCAAGCTGAGTTTTTAATTTGTTGAAATTCCAGTTGTCACAATTTCTGTTACATGTACTGACATTGGAATTGGCAAGGTCAGAATAAAAAGCTGCTTCGGGGGGAAACTGGCGCATGGCCGCGAAGTCGCGCTCCGATACACAGGAATTCTCTTTCTCAAAACCAGTCAGTATTCCACGATTAAACTCCAGATCCGGAAAGTCTGGCGGATCAGTAAATCTTGCTTCCCGATATCTTCGTGTGAGGTTTCGTCTGGCATTTCTTAAGGCCTCAGTCTCCGTCCGACCTTCGCGCAGATAGTTTTGAGCGTAGGCCTGGGAAAGTCTCTGGGCTTCGTTGATGTTACTGGATAAAAAAGAGGCCTGAAGCTGAACACCTTCGACTAGATTTTGGAGTAAGAAAGCTTCAGTTCTAACGTTTAGAATGACCGTTTTCTGATCCGTAATACGTTCTTCGCGGCTAAAGAGTCTTCCTGGTAAATTTATTCGAGGAGGACGGGCCTCATTGGCAGCAGCTCCCTGAAGACTGTTTGGATTATCATAGCAATTACAAATCGCACGAAAGTTATCAATTTGCGAAAGGATGGACTGTTGAGGATCATAACGATTTGCGGACGCGAGACCATCGCATTGACCCATTACATTTGTGATCATCTGAAGATTAGCAGGATCAAAAATATTGATGATAGGGCAATTCAGATCGCGGTTGTAGATCATCGAAGAATTCTTCATCAATCGATTGGTAAAGTTTTCATCCATGGAAATATTATTGAGATCGATCGGACGTACGCTTGCCAGCACACCTGAGATGTCTGGACCGCTATAGGGAATGAGTTGAGGCCTTTGACTTAAATCATATCCTGGAGTGAGATCAAACGAATATGGCCGCCGTTCCGGAAGTCTAATAAATGAA
>JAYVHR010000106.1:0-2184 GCA_043771075.1 Bacteriovoracaceae bacterium | reverse complement strand
GTACCTCAGGACGATGATTTTAGTGTTGAGATCGAAGGGCTAAAATCTTATTCTGCCGGACACTTCATTCTGAACAGTGTCGTGAATGACGAAAATGTTCACGAAATTGATAAGCTCGCAGTCATTGAGAAGAAATCCGTCAAATCTTCTTTAACTGTTATGCGCACAAAAGAGGGCAAGGTCGTGGTCTACGCGGATAAATCTGTGGGCCACGCTGACTATAATAAAATTAATTGTAATTCTTGCTCCGGCGTTTGGGTCGGAACGAAGTTCGAGGAATCGATCGTGACTGCTCGTGATGCGGGTTCTGGAATGGCGACAGGAAGACGTGATGCGGGCACAGGGCTCGCGAGCGGACGAAAATCGAGAACCTTTGAGCGCATGAAGGATCAGGATTTAGCGGTGGCCAGAGGAAAACTGAAAGGGAAAGTCCGTACAACTGGTGACAGTGGAATGCTGTCAGTATGGCTTGAGTCGTTTGCTGAGCCGTCAGATAAGGAAATTGTCGTTGTTTATAATAAAATGGGCCTCGATGGAATTGAAGCTCTTCAAAAAGCTTACCGAGTGAAAGTTAAGTTTCCCACTCTCGGTGGCGAAGAAAGATCATACGATTTTGCGATCAAAGAACAGGGTGTGAAGCTTGCCATTCAGGGAAGTACAGTCACGGTTACGATGACAGTCAGCGAAGCTAAGCCGCAATCTCCGAGAGAATAAGAATGGCCGCTCAAGTGCCATGACACTTGAATTACAGTAAATTGTGAAATGGCTTGAGCTTTTTTCCAGATTTGTTAGAATTTAAAAACTGGTGAGGGTTTTTAGACTTTGCGACGGTCTCCTCACCAGAACACATCCCTAAATTCTTAGGGGGTTTCTGGTTCTTCTAAGAAAATCAGACCGAAGCTTCTTATCAAAAAATTCGGAATTGATTGTCTATTTCTACTTAGCTGAACTTTTCAAATTAGATTGAGTTGCCTGTCTTGAGATCAGTCTTAATTTCAACATTCTTATATTTGAAAGTCAGAACGTTCTTAGAGAAAGTCGTGAACTCACCCTTTTCCATAACGTCATCCCAGATCTTATGAGATTCAACTTTCATTTTCTCAGCAATCTTGTACACCATGGAATCAAGAAAGCGTGGGACTGGAATAGTTGTGGTTCCGATCGTGAGCTTCCCGTGATCGTCAGCATTCCAGAGAGAGTCAACATCTTCCACGAGATCAGTCATGTCGAAGTTGAGATTTCCTTTATAAGTGAAAGGAACACTCAGACCGTCTTTTTCTTCAGCAGAATTATAAACGAGGAGCTGAGCGAGAAGGCGGTGGAATTTCCCTTCGCAGTCACCTTCGTAATAGCTCCCGAGTTCCATCGCGATGACATTCACGTTATTCAGCACGAGCTGGTCACCGTGTTCGCAGCCGTCACAGGGATTGAAATCCATCGCCCCTGTGCGGGTCACAACTTCAACCAGATTAGATTTGCCGAGAAGAGGTGACTTTAATTCAACGAATATTTTCTCCGCTGCTCCCACTGGCCTGAAGTCATAGTGATAAGAATTGCTATTGCGAGTCTCGATTGATTGTCCGGCGTTCACTTTCACATTTTCTGCCGGGACCTTTCCGATGGTTTTTCCATCGACAACGAAAGTGATGAGCTGATCATATTCAATCAGGATCTGAACCTTGAATGTTGTGGCAGTGGCCTTACTGATAGTCATTTCGATGCTGTCGTAAGCGGATTTGAACTGAGCACTCTGGTAACCAGTCATGAAGCCGAAATCATGTTGTTCGGTACCAATAACAATTCGCTGAGCGCGGTTCAGTCCCTGAAGCTCTTTAGTGAGATTCGTCGAGAGCTGAGCGAAAGCGGAAAGAGAAGTAAGGGCGAAGAGCAATGTGATTATTTTTTTCATGACCGCAAATTAGGTCAATGTGACGACAATAGGAAGTCGGATAATCACATGTCTTCTAGCGAATTTTGAGATAGCTCTATTGGTTCTCGCATCCATAGATGTGAACGCTGGTTTTCTTCCAGAACTCCGGCAACCATGGGCGACCGGCCTGATTATCAAAGCGGTTAACAGTGAGTTGTGCCGATTTCACATCGTAGATGGTCTGAAATTTTACGGAATTATAGCGTCCCCAATCTCCTGACTCGACATAATTCGTGCCGGTGATACGACCCGGG
>JAYVHR010000105.1:0-3572 GCA_043771075.1 Bacteriovoracaceae bacterium | reverse complement strand
TATGGCTCGAGTCACCGTTGAAGATTGCCTTGAACACGTTGAAAATCGTTATGAATTGGTTCACCTGACTGCAAAGCGTGTGAAACAACTTCGCGAAGGTGACGATGCTCAAGTTCGTTCTAAGAATAAAGAAGTCGTGACTGCTCTTCGTGAAATCGCTGCTGGAAAAGTTAAACATACTTTGAAGAGCGAATACGATTCAGACGAGTTCTAAGAAAAAGACATTCTCAAATAAGAAGGCCACCTTACGGTGGCTTTTTTTATTCTACGTAAATTTGTCCGCCGCCATGAAGAGTGCAGACGGTGGGAAGCTGGGCCTTCCGGCAATATAGATCCCGGGCATACCTCTCAGTCTTCACAGCTTTTCCATTTTCAATCTCCATCACCTTTTCAAGGTCCGGAGAAATCTGAAACCCCTTCGCCAATTTCCAATCCAGTTTTTGTAATCTCTGAAAAAGCTTATTGAGTGGTTCGTAATGTTTTGAATCCGGTTTCACGCGGAAATCATCAACCATGATAATGGCTTCATGCTGGATAATTCCGGAGACCTGATTGAAGCCAGATCCTTTCTCTTTCAGAAAATCATCCACGGTATGGAATTTCTTTGCGTACTCATCAACTTCTTTCAAAACTGCTGAGTATTCTTTCGATATCGCTTTAAGTTCAAGGAGACCAACAGAATAATCTTTCGCCTTGAGGTCAAAGAAGTTTGAAGTCTTCTCGTAAGAAGCCTTGTCCACTTCCAGATTGAATTTTTGCATTGCCGATCCATCGGGGGTTGAACGGTATTTCGCGATCGAAGAAGCTCCGGCCTGAAATGAAATTATCAAACTGAGAATTAAAATTTTCATTGAGCACTACTCCTTCCGAGGAACTGATTGTCATCACTACACTCCGCCGGCTTTTGGGCACAGGCTGAACTCTCCTGAGGAATATAGGAATACTCAGAACATCGCTTATACGTTTCAGAAGGACCCTGACGACAATTACCCGTGAGAATCTTGTCGAACTGATTTGGTGTCACCAGAGAGTTCATATGAGGAGTCGTCACAAAGTTAAAACCATCAGGAGTAATGGAAGCTGCTGCTCCTGGAGTAGCCACGCGCTTCTCAGAGGAGTTCTGAGTATGCAGAGGACATTGTTTAATTTCAGGACTGGAAGCGATGATTGTTCCTATGCGGGCCATGGCCTCCGGGCAACTCACATCTCCTGCCGGACATCTGCAAGTGACATTTTTCCTGGCGACTCGGAATTGTCCGTTTTCAGTGTTAAGTGTACGGCTCTGGAATGTGAGAACTCCCGGACCGTTAACGATATCAACATAGGCTTTATCTGGTTGCGGAACTTCATTTACCGTGGGGAGATAAACCGGGGTACCGCAATGGGAAGCAAGTGATCCCAGAATATCGTTTGGGGTAGCTGTCATGAGAATTTTTCTGTTTGCCAGATTTCGTGCATTATTTCCACTCATCGCATTTCGGCAACCTTCATTCACACACGCACATGAGAACTGCTGAGGGATTGCACCGTCATAGACTTCGTTCTGGTTCTTCATAATAGAAGGAGCACTTGGAACGACCCGGCAACTCCACTCCTCTGCACGAGAGCGTGTGAGGCCAGGAACAATATTCGTTCTTGTTTCACGGTATTCATCGCAGAGCCCGAGGTGATGAAGGATTTCATGAGTGATTGTTGGGCAATCAATATTAGAGTGGAAGTTTCCGGAGTTGATTTCATTCGCGGCCATCGTTCCATTCTCTAAACGAACCTGATCGGGAATGATGTTAATCACACCCGGGAGTGGACGCTCGGAACGTGGTAACTGAGCCTCAACTTCCTGAGGAGAGAGTGCTTTGATATTTAATCGCGCTCCACCCGGACCGCGCATGTAAACGCTGGCATCAGCGAGACAGCCCTGGACTTTATTCATCATCTCCTGAGAATTCATTCTTCCACCACTGTTGGTGAAATCTAGATTGAGAGTTGCTTCGTAGGCATCAGCCGCTGTTTTCTTGAGAAGATAATTTCCGGATGTGTACCAAGCCTGAGTTCCGGCAGTAGCTTTCCTGAAAAGTTTATGGTCGCCCACATTTGCGAGCGCACCACATTCGCCCTGCTCGTCCATCTTGTTGAGAATATCTTCGATGTCGCGAAATTCACCAACACTTGGTGGAAGACATTCGATGGACTGAAGAAGGCGCTCCTGAGAAATGGGTTCCCCTCTCACGGCAGTAAATTGCTGGCTCAGGCTTGCGAGGAAAGCATTATTCCGGGTGTGACGATCGCGGCAATAAGCAGCGTTAGCTCCTGTTGTATCTCCCATCTGCGGGCAAAATCTTGCATATTGCTTGATGTCCTCAAACTTCTCGTAGTTATCAATCATGTAATCGAGAAGACGCGTACGAGCGCTATCAGGATTTGCTTCTGGTCTTGGAAGAATCCTGTCAACCACAGGCCTGTTCACTACCGGAGTATTCGTAACCGGAGTATTTGTAACAGGAGTATTTGCAACCACCGGTGTCCGTGGAATCACCGGTCTCTCTACTATTGCCGGCGCAGGGAGAAGATCCTGAACAGAAGCGAGATCGTTTCGGTATTTGTTGTAAAAGGAACTAGTTCTGATTTTTCTTCCGGCATCCAGTGAAATTTCCGCGGCAGTTTTCGTACAAACTAATTCCGAAGACCCGCTACATCTGGATTCCTGATAATTGGCTACGACCTCTGGAATAGTACTGAGGAACGCTCGTAAGCACTCATCCACATTTGAAGAATCTCTTCTTCTGCTAAAGAGTTTTAAAAGATTAAAGCTTCCTCGAAAAATATCGGGACGAAAAGCTAACTGCCCGTTTGGTGTATAATAAATTTCCAGTTCTCTTTGTTCCGGCATATCGCCGCGATTTCCTGTACACGACCAGACCGTACGAAGTCCACCGTTGGTTGCATCACCCCGGTTGAATCTTGGAAGATTCCAGTCAGCAAAGGCCGAGAGTGAAAAAAGTGTAAAAATGGCCAGTGTCATTCGCTTCATAGATGAGTTCCCCTCAATAGAAATTCTAGGTCATTGAGGGGCTTCTCAGTAGCTAGGCAATATGTGCAAAAGAAGGGGCCTTTCGGCCCCTGTTTTTATCTGCGTTTTAAGGCAATCTTTAAGACTTCATCAAAATGTTTTACCGGATGGAAGCGCATCCCCTTACGGTGACGCTCAGGAACTTCTATCAGATCCTTTTCATTCTGCCATGGAAGGATGATTTCCTTAATGCCCGCGCGCTTGGCGGCCAGTACTTTCTCTTTAATCCCACCGACCGGCAAAACTTTCCCAGTCAGGGACAGCTCGCCCGTCATCGCAATGTCTCCACGGACCATTTGATTCGTAGAAAGGGAGTAGAGAGCAAGCGCCATCGTAATACCTGCAGACGGACCGTCTTTTGGAGTCGCCCCGGCCGGAAGGTGAAGATGGATTTCATGTTTAGCAAGGAAATCGGTCGCCTCTTCCGGGTTTGGTGCAGGAACAGTGGACGCCGGTACCGCAACAGGACTTTCAACTTTCTTAGAAACTTTCTTCGATACTTTTT
>JAYVHR010000104.1:0-3718 GCA_043771075.1 Bacteriovoracaceae bacterium | reverse complement strand
AAGCTGGTTTGTGATCCGCGTGGGAATTATGGTGAAAACACTCCTGAAATATTTGTCGGTAGTAACCACATCAATTATCGCAATCTCCACTTCCCGGTGAGACTCACGACCAATGCCTCGAAGTCCTACATCGTCGAGAAGCGGGATTTTAATCTTACCGAAGATCTTTACCTGGTACTCGCCGGCGGTGAACCTTTCGAATCTCCTCTCCGAGAAACCTACGAAGAGTTTTACTACAAGACTCTCGAGTACTGGCGTAACTGGGTGAAGGAAACTTATATTCCGCCATCATTTCAGAAAGAAGTGATCCGTTCGGCGATCACCATCAAGCTTCATCAATATGAAGACACCGGGGCCATTATTGCTTCCGGCACAACTTCGCTTCCTGAATATCCGGGATCGGGACGCAACTGGGACTATCGCTATTGCTGGCTGAGAGATTCGTATTTTTCCCTCGGTGCTATGAACTCGCTCGGACACTTTGAAGAAGCGGAAAAATATCTACAGTTTCTCCACAACGTAATGAATAACCTCGGCACACTTCAACCGATGTATAAAATTAACGGTGAAGCGGAAATTCCGGAAGTCGAAATCCCTTTGAAAGGATATCAGGGACATGGTCCCGTCCGGATCGGAAACGCAGCTTACTATCAGAAGCAGTATGATTGTTTCGGGCAGATGATTCTTTCCATGCTTCCTCTTTGTATGGACGAGAGGATTATTCACAAGAATCTCCTCGTCTCCCTCGATGTGATCCGTTCTTTGCTTCTGGAGATTGAACGCCTGATGGATGAACCCGATGCAGGGATCTGGGAATTCCGGGGTAAGAAAGAAAAGCATCTCGAGACATACGTCTTTCACTGGGCCGGTGCCAAGGCGGGAATTAAAATTGCGAAATACCATCGTGATGAAGCACTGCTTGAAATCGCGGAACGGGTTCTTGTGGCATCAAGCTTAAATATAGAGAAATGTTATTCGACTGAACATGAGTGTTACATGTCTGATCAGAAGCTTTCTTATTTCGATGCCAGCGCCTTCCTTCTGATCATTTTGAATTATCTGAATCCAAAAGATCCGAAGACGATGAAGCACTTTAAGAAACTCGAATCAGAGCTGCGAACAGAAGAGAATATGGTCTACCGTTACCGCGCACCAGATGACTTTGGTGATACTCACGCAACTTTCCTCATCTGTACTTACTGGTATATCGAATCCCTCATCTGCATGGGTTTCCTGGAAGAGGCCGAAAAAACCCTCCGGAACATCATTTCTCACAGTAATCATGTGGGTCTTCTCTCTGAAGACCTGAGTTCCGATGACGGAAGTCAGTGGGGTAACTTCCCACAAACCTATTCTCATGTAGGTCTTATCAACAGTGTCTGCCGGCTTGCCCGAAAACAAGATCTTATGATCTTTGAATGAACGGAAAGTTTTATAGGGGAGTCTGTTAAAATCTCCTGAATCCGATAAACTCCCGCCCATGAAAACACTTCTTTTTACCCTCATGACCATGAGTCTTGCCTCTTTTGCCGGTGTTCCGGGATTAACTATTCCGAACTCACATCAGGTGGATAAGGATGGAAACGTTTTCCGCGGCCGTCAGCCGGAAAAGCTAGTAGATGAACTCGCTCACATCGGGATCTCTGACGTGATCATCTTCAAGAATGATGTGAAAGGTGAAGTGGCGAAAGAAATTTCTGAACTCAACCGTCTCGGAATCAAATCTCATCACATTCCTTTCCGCTGGAAGCAGTATCCTTCGATGGTTGAGGCCTGTGAGCAGATCGTTGAAGCGATCACTGTGATTAAAAATGTGAAATCAGTGAATGGAAAAGTATTTCTTCATTGTACTGCTGGAGAGGACCGGACCGGGACAGTCATGGGACTCTACCGGATGATGTCTGAGAAGATGACTCAGGCGCAGGTATTCAGATCAGAGATGTGTCCTCGTGGTTTCTCTGATGGTAATCCGAATAAACCGAAAGCTGTGACAAGTGCAATTGAGGCCGAACTCACTCCGCTTTTTGTTACTCTTGCCGGGAAAATTGAAAGAGGCGAAGTGCTTTCGAAGGCGAGCTGTAAGAACATTCAAATGGTGAAAATAAATCTTCGTTGCAATTAAGAGCTGAAGACAAGAATTAATGCATGGCTTCGACGGCGGCGAAACTTTATTAAGATTTGTTGCAAGGCTTCGCCGGCAAAAAAATACTAGTTTCCGGATGGACCGAAAGATTTAACGTAGCGGCGGATGAGTTCGATCTGATTCGGAGTCAGGAGATTTCTCTGTTTCGGCATTTTCCCTGAAACAACGGACGTCAGAAGTTTTGACTGCTCGGGATTTTCCTTGTCCACCCATTTTTTAAGAAGTGATGCTTCATCCTTGAGGCCTCGGGTCGCGTGACAGGGAAGACACGACACCTTAAATACTTTCACATTCAGCATGGTGAAGTTAACTTTAAGATCATCAGGAAGTGGTTCTTCAACGGGACGGACGTAAGCAACATTCTGAATATAGTTCCGCGCGATTTCTTTCAGCACCGGATCCAGGTTGGGAGCATTTTTCGGCATGCTTCCATCAGCAATCGTCGTGAAGAACCGGCTCTCATCAGGAAGATTTTCTTTCGTAAAACGATTGACCACTTCTTCAGAGGTCCAGTCTTTGTGACAACTCAAACATTTGGGGAGAACTCTCGTTTTCAGGACTTCAAAATTCACTTCTTCGGCCCTGACGGGCTCTTCGTAATTCACATCGAAGACAAGAGGACTCTGCTTCCCGCCGATTCCGCAGGAAACAAGAGTCGCTAGTATCAGAAATGTAAAATTCCTCATATTTATCCTGCCACATTCCACCAGACATCCCCGGTGCGGCCTTCTTGATTAATGAGTTCCCACAACTTCGCATCGTAAAATAGATTCGAAGGAATTTCCGGAAGCACAGTTGCTGGTTCGTGAAACGGACGGTTAGCAATTCTCAGATCAATCTCCGGCCCAAGTTTCGTAAGTCGTCTGTCACTCTGGTCAAGCACCCGGACATTGAGTCCGAGAATTTCGATTTCGGGAGAAAGAAAACTAAGAAATGTTGAAGCGAGAGTTCCTGAACCCACCGGAAGCCAGAGCCGTCTCACTCCTCCCGAAATTCTGTCAGCAATCGGGGCCCATTCGTTTGTAAGAACCCGGGCCATGGACTCCCGGAATTCCGGAACATCAAAACCAAGTGGGATCTTTATCATTTGCTTCCGTGCGAGCACAAGACGATGAGCAATTTCTTCAGCTTCTGCGAGGTTCCTTGAGGGGAACAAATTTGCACCAAAACTCTGTGCCCGAAGGGAATAGGGATGATAGTCGCCGGTGCGTGGATCAAGCTCCGCGATGATCGTGCATGAGCGGCCCATCTGCGCAGATACATGGGCGAGAGCGATTTGAGCAAATCCCGAAAAGGGACTCGCATAAACGTAATCCGTAGAAGTGAGGCCGCCGAGATATCCCCAGAGTGCCCTCTCTTTCGTACCACCCGTCAGATAATCGTCCCGGACAACGAGAATCTCCGCATCGCTTTCAGTCCTCAAAGTGGACGTTACGCAGGGTGGGGACAGGTCAAAGTCATGAATCGTGTCCAGCATATGGACCTCCTGATTCTCACACTATGTTTCGGGGGTTGCTTATGCTATATATGATATCGAAACAGGTGTTTCACAACGGAGAACAGTATGGTCGAAGA
>JAYVHR010000103.1:0-3155 GCA_043771075.1 Bacteriovoracaceae bacterium | reverse complement strand
AAACGATCTTTCGATCTCGTAGGAATAAGTTCCTACTGCTGGCGGAAAAATCACAATGGTCTCCATCATCACTACACATCCATCAAGGATAAAGACGTCACCGCTGACGGGAGGACCATCATGCGGTTCACAAGCTCAGCTCCGTGGAAGTTTTTCCATCGCTATCAGTACCTGTATGCTCCGGTGATTTATAGCGCTGTCGTTTTGAATTATATTTTCGTGAGAGACTTTCTAGATTTTGGTCGCTATCTCAGGAAATCCCCCTCAGATAAAAGAATCTGGATGGCACTCGGCGAGTGCCTTGTGTTCAAGACTTTCTACATCGGCTACATGATTATTCTTCCGGTGATGCTTTTTTCCGGAAATAAAATTGAAATCATAACTCTGTTTATCCTTACTCAGCTAATCCTTGGACAGCTCATCATCGTGATTCAAGTCCCGCATTTCAATATGAACACCCGTGCTGTCTCCGAAGAAAATCTTTCCCGCGAGTGGAATAGGAATCTCGAATTCGTTTTAAATCATTCATCAGATCTTGCTCCTTTCAGTCCTTTCTGGAACTGGGTCCTTGGGGGAATCAACCTTCATGTCATTCATCATATTGCTCCTGAAGTTTGCCATATTCATTATCCTCAACTCACGAAAGAACTCAGCGCCTACTGCCGGAAAGAAAATAAGAGTTACACTTATTACGACTCTCTCTGGGACGGTTATCTTTCTCATTATGGTTACCTGAAAACGATGGGACAAAAAGAATAATTATGGGAAGTAGGAAGCTTGTTCACGATTCAGTCCTGGGTTTCATCGCATTGTCGGCGGGAGCTTCTTGTGCAATGGTCTACCTCGGGCTTCTGGCTGTTTACACATATTCAAAGAATTGATTGATGAGAATTACTTTTACCATCGCCATGAACATGTTGCTGGTTACGGGAATATTTGCCTCACCTGATATCGAATGGACCCAGAAAAAATATCCTGAAATTTCTTATCTCTATCGTGATCATGGAAGTGATTTCGGATCTCCTGAAGAAAACTCACTTTCGAAAAAGAAATCCTATGAATCAGTCATAAGCATGATTGAAGAGGCCCGTTCTCTGAAACTACAATTCATCACTCCTGTCTTTTTCCGCTTTGACCTGCGGGCAAGAAAAGTTATCGAAGGCGGACTCGAAGTTCAGGATAAGAGAACAGCTCACCTCATAAAGAAAACTAGAGTTCGCCAAGCAGGTAATTTCCTGCGGGCCAGTTTCCAGGGATCAGGCAGCGGTATCGAATCAGTCTTTCAGCAGCTTCCTAAAAAACTAAAAGCGCATTCACTCACTCTTTTGCGAGAAGAAGCGTATTACCAGAAAGTTACCAGCACTGGTAAAGATGCAGACTTATTCATTGTTCTTTTCCCTTTGAAGGAGGAGTAAATGGACCGCCGACATTTTCTAGAAACTTCCATGGCCGCCATCATTACTTCCTGGATGGTAACATCCTGCCGGAGCTCACAGCGTTCCTATCAAAATGGAGGAGGAGCTTATCTTTTCATGGAGAAGAAAAATGGTGTATCCACCATCCGGATTCTCGACCTGAACACGTTGAAATACACTGATATTGATGTGCCTCTTAGTAATCCTCATAGTGCCCAGAGAATTCTCAGTACCAAGCATGAAATCATCGCTTTCGATTTCATGGGAGCAGCGGTGAAGGCCAATCCTGAAACGGGCGAGGTCATCAGATTCCCTGCGTCCGGAGGTGTTTTCATGGGGCACGCCACACAGACAAATGACGGATCGATCATCTGGTCAACGGAGATGACAAAATCCGGTGAGTTAATTGTAAGAGGAAGATCCAGTGCCGACTTCAAGCCCCTTTCCGGAAAGCTATATGAATTTCCCGGTGGTCATCACATAGCGAAATTACCTGAGTCCTCACTTCTTTCCTCGAGCTGGTACAGTAAGGAAGAAGAAAGACCGTATGTCCGTTTTTATGACAGGGACAATGGAACATCAAAGCTCACGGGACTTCCCAGAAATATTTTTGTGAGTCATCTCATGCCGCTCTCATCGAGCGAAGTTGTTTGCATTACCAATCAGCTACGTGATACTGGAGCTTCGAATGAATGGGATAAAAAGCACATCATCAAAACCACGAATGAGACTCTGAACCGCTTTGCCGCTATTCTACCAGAAAAGAAAGAACCTGCGCGGGAACTTGATTTAGCCGCTCCTTCCCCACTTATTTACGCCAACACTTCAGGTGAGACGAAAATGTTCTGGCCGAATGAAAAAGAGCAGCTCTTTCGTTTTGGATTCGGAATAGATTCTGTTCCCGGTGCAAAGAATAAATTTGTTTCGAGTCATACGCTATCCAATACCATCGCCATCTGGAATGGTCTCGAGCTCGATCATTTCGTAGATGTGCAGGCACCTATGGGAGTCATCGCGACTCCGGACGGTAAAAAAATCTTGGTTCTCAGTATGGGTGAATTGAAAATTTACTCTTTGGAAAACCAGAAGTTTGAAGAGAGCCTTCGCTATGAAAGACCCGTTACTTCTATTTCGCGCTACAGTTAGTCACGCAAGACCGATCCAGTTCATAAAGATGATAATCCTCAATTGGATTAATCGCCCCGGTAAAAGACTGAATTTTTGTCAGGCAAAGTCTTTTACTTTCCTCATCCCTGATAAAATAGTTCGTGATGAGATTCACTGGATTTTCAGAAGAACATCTGGCCACACGAAGATTGTTGCGAAGAAAGTCTTCGCTTGAGCGAAGGTACCTTCCGGTATAAGGAAGAAGAACATAATTTCTGATCACCATGTCAGTAAGCATGGATTTATCACCCATCGGTACCGCCCGGGATACACCGTCCGGAAAAACAATCTTCCTGTCCGAGTACGCAAGCCATGAAGAGGTACAGAAAGGAACATCGCCAACGAGTGTGAGAGGTCCCTTGCCGGAAAGATACTCAGCGACTTTGGGTCCACTGGAATAGGGACGGTTGATATCTGTGATATACATCACTGATCCCGAATAGGCCTGAAGAGTGAGTATGAATGTAAATAGGATCCCGCCAGATCGATCGCCTATCCAGAGAGCGCAAATAAGAATCACCATCACCTGTCCCAGATGGCTCAGATTAAACCCAGAAAATGCGTAAACCACCA
>JAYVHR010000102.1:0-14671 GCA_043771075.1 Bacteriovoracaceae bacterium | reverse complement strand
GGTGTAGTCGGTGCTGACCGCAAAATTAACAATGCAGCTATCTTTAAACAGCCGGTTCAGGAATCATTCTCCGGTCTTGATGAGACAGGACGACTTGTGTTCCTTTCTCACGGTCCGGTTTCTTCACAAGTTGATCCGCGCTTTGGACTTGATCGCGTGAATCGTTGTGACGTGTACGAAAAAATCCATCCAAGTATCGCAATGGTGTATTCACCGACCGATATTTCTAACCAGCGCCTCGAAGCTGAGGCAGAGACTCTCAGAAACTGTCAGCCGAATGAATATCAACGTCTCGTTGACTTCATTGAAAGAAATAATTATCAAGGTAATCTCGCAGCTATCCGCGATAACCTCATTCTTCAGGCAGCTCAAGCAACAGCAAAAAAAATTGCTGAGAACAAAGAGCTGACAGAAGATGATCTCAAGGTTGTTGGAGATTTTGAACGCTACATCGTTGAACCAAAAAGAAGAGAGCTCGCTGAGCTTTTTGCTTCCATGGAAAATCTTGAGGGTACGGAACTTCAGGCCGCGAGAGCTCGTATGCAGACAGTCCGCACAGAACTCGAAGCATTTGCCCGCGCTCCCTACTTCCAGAGAGCACACGTTGAAAAACTTATCGCGAAAGGCATGTTTGCTGACGCTGAAAGAATGGAAGGTCTTCGCATCGCAATCACTGAGACTGCTAAAATCGGTAAACGCGAAGGTAACGTGACAGTGACTCCGGACATGGCACGCACAAGAGTAGCAACCGCCCGTGGTGAACTGGCCGAACGTCTCGTGACGGCCCGTGAAAACTACGACATCCGCACCGGCGTTACTACAGGCATGTCGCAAACTTACCGCGATCTCTCAGCAGCGATGCAGAGAAATATTGCCCGCCGTACACAGAACTACACTCAGGAAATTCAGGCCGAATACGCCCGCGTTCAACAAGGTGGGTACTGTTACCGGTACTTCCGTAATACGCAGAAATGTATCCAGGATTCTCTTCAGAGAATTCAAGAACTCCAGAATGCAATGACTCATTACAATCAGATCGATCAACAGCGTGCTGTTGAATACAATCAGAAAGCCGCTCAGTACGCGACAATGGAAAATGATGGCCGTCGCTACATCGCTACCCAAAATGGTGAAGCTGCTCCGGCAGATCAGCCAGTGGATACAACTGTTGTTCCGCAAAGATCAGAAGATCCTGCGCTCGCTCAAGGTCAACCGGGTCAGCCTGGTGGGCAGCAATCGATGATGCCACCATGGTTAATGAATCAACAAACTCCTTATGGAAACCAGAGCATGATGAACATGCAACAGAACCCGTTCGGAAATATGTACGGCCAGCAACAACAGCAACCAATGATGGGTCAGACAGGCTTCAATGCTCAGTTTGGTTATCAGGGAAGCATGGGCCAGAACTTCATGGGAATGCCACAGCAGCAATTCGGAAACACTGGTATGAACTGGCTTGGAACGGGCCAGGGTTCTTTCGGTCAGCAACAACCGATGTGGGGCCAGCAGCAGCCTATGTTTGGGCAACAGCAAGGTATGTTCGGTCAACAACAACAACCTATGTGGGGGCAAAGCCCGATGACAGCACAGTCACCTTTCGGTCAGATGTATGGTCAGTCACCGTACATGCAGGGCGGACAACAGCCCGCTTGGTTGCAGCAGAGTTATGGTTACCCGAATCTTTACGGCAGGTAATTTCATTCAGGCCGCAAGACATGCAGCCTTTTAAAATGAAAAGCCCCTCGTAAGAGGGGCTTTTGTGTGTGCTTAGAATTCCAGCGTGGCCCGAAGACCTCCGCCGTGGACATTGGAGACTTCGAGTTCTTTTGGTTTGTTAGTATAAGCGAAGTAATCACCCACTACCCAATAACCGTAATACCCGCTGATCACGACATTCGGATTCCAGCGGTAGTCGAAACCGAAATCAAATTCATAACCCATGTCTTTCTTCTGATTCTGAGTACCAACGAAAGCATAGTGCTCTTCATGGTGATACGAGCGTCCGACCTTCGCTGCTTTCATAGCATTTGCCATGATGAAAGCACCCTTCCATGTCCACTTGTCTGTTTTATAATTTCCGAAGAGCTTCCAGAATTGAGTATTGGTGATGGAAGAATCGAAGATCGATTTCCCGCCTTCATTGAATGATGGGTAGCTGTAACGGAACATGAGATCAGCAACATGAAAATTCGGGTGAAGATACATTGCTTCGAATTTTTTTGAGCCGCCGTTGTCTCCATCAACTTGTCCGAGAGTGGCACCCATGTCCCATTTTGGATTGAGTTCATATTTTAGGTTAGCGATGTAGGCATTGGACGCGAGACGCGACTTTTCGCCTGACTGATAAACATCTCCGTAGTCACCGGATTGAAGTGAAGCTTCGGCCTCAACTTTTAATTTATTCCATCTCTTGGAAACATACGGCTCAATGACAGTGACTTCAGTCTTACCAATCGGACGAGTTGCACTTGCCGGAGTAGAAGGAGGAACTGTTGATGGGCCATTGTTATAAAGTGTGTTCTTCGCTTCAGAGAATCTTTTCCCATAAAGTACGCTGACTACGAGATCGCGTGCTTTGTTATCATATTTGGCAGTGATACCTGTCTCGCGAACATCCCATCCACCTGACGGGCGAGCCCCGGCTGGACGAGAACTTGAATTGCCATCATCGTAAGTGGAAATTTTAGCGTAATAAGGAGTGACGCTGAAATTTCCAATCTTCATCTCTGCATCGATACCGTCGTACATTGTGAAGAAGCGATCCCATGGATCATTCCCGCCATCAAAGACAATTCCCATCCCGTAATTTCTCGCCATACGACCAATACGAATCAGGGCCGTATCAGCGTAGAGCTCCATGTACATCTGGTTAACATTGAGACCAGATCTCTGAGCAGGTGTAGATGAGAAATATGATCCGCCTGTTCCGTCCTGAGCATTGGTAGAGTTGTCCCCGGCGAAACCACCGCGGATATAACCGGATGAGAACTCACCTTTCAAGGTGACACCGTCATTAACGATAATTTGTGGATTCAGCTTGAAGATATAAGTCTGGAAACTGGCACCGCAATCGCCGGTAATACCCTGGGTTCCGAATTCCCCGGTTCTTACTCCTGCAGTAAATTTCGCAGGAACATCATCCTTGGTCCGGCATACATTGTTCAGGAGGTGAGTATCGACACCAAAAACACCAGTCCAGTCGATCGGAAGGGCAAAAGCTGAATTGATGCTCAGGGCAGAAACAATCGCAATAACAACGTATGGAAACCTTTTTGCGGTCACGAAGACTCCAGGGAATGAGAGTTAGAATTTGTTTATCAAAACTATAAGAAATCGCTCTGAATGTGTCCAATTTTCCCCCGAAAAAAGAGTAGGTTACATTTGGGAAGTCTTGCAAAAATGTAGGTCATCATTTATATTCCTTTGAATGCAAAAGTATCTGTAGGGGTGTCGACAAGTGGTAAGTCAGCAGATTTTGATTCTGCCATACGCAGGTTCGAACCCTGCCACCCCTACCACCTTTCCAAGGAGCTTCTGAGTGGTGAGACGTATCGTCCTAGTCTCTGGAACCTCAAATCCCCATCTCTCCAAGAAGATTTCTGAATTCCTCGACGTTCCACTGGTTAATCCCCAATTAAGAAGATTCGCAAACGGCGAGATCTACTGTGAGATCGAGAAAAACGTGCGCGGTGCGGACGTCTTTGTTATTCAATCTACTTGTACCCCCGTAAATGAAAGCCTTATGGAGCTCCTCATCATTGTGGACGCTCTTAAGCGCGCATCAGCAAATTCAATTACGGCAGTAGTTCCTCATTATGGTTACTCCCGCCAAGACCGGAAAAGTTCACCAAGAACTCCGATTACCGCCAAACTGGTTGCCGATATGATCACCGTTGCTGGTGCATCACGGGTAGTGACGATGGATCTCCACGCAGGCCAGATCCAGGGCTTCTTTAATATCCCATTCGATAATATTTTTGCATCTCCTGTTATCCTTGAATGGGTTCAGAAAAATCTCGATCCGAAAAACCTCATCACTATTTCTCCGGATGCCGGTGGTGTTGAGCGCGTTCGTTACTATGCCAAGAGAATGAATGCTGAACTGGCCCTCATTGATAAACGCAGAACTGGTCCGAATGTCGCTGAAGCGATGAACGTGATCGGGGATGTGACAGGGAAAGACTGTATCATCATCGACGATATGATCGACACCGCAGGAACACTTGTTCAGGCAGCGAAGGCTCTTCGTAAGAATGGCGCCGGGAAAATTTATGCAGCGGCCACTCACCCGGTCTTCTCAGATCCTGCCATTCAAAGAATTGCAGAATGTGCAGAGCTCGAAGCGGTGATTGTAACTGATACAATTCCGCTCTCGGAAGCCGCAAGAAAGCTCGATAAAATAAAAGTCGTCACTGTTGCCGACATTCTCGCGAAAGCAATTCACCGGACATTTAATCATGATTCGGTAAGTTCGCTTTTCATCTAGGATGTTCCAGCTGGTCGTAGGCGTAGGTAATCCTGGTTCGCAATATGCGCAAACCAGGCATAACATTGCGTGGATGCTTCTCGAATCCTCTCCCGCTTTTAAAAGCTCAAACTGGAAATCAAAATTTAAAGGCGTTTACGCCGAGGCCACTCACAAAGGTCACAAGTTCTGGGGACTCATGCCTCAGACATTCATGAATCTGTCCGGAGAGTCAGTGCAACCACTGGCCGCTTTTTTCAAGATTCCCCCTGAGGAAATCCTTGTGATTCACGATGAACTTGATATTCCCTATGGTCAGGTTCATTTCAAAATGGGCGGAGGACTCGCAGGACATAACGGACTGAAATCCATCGCCGCCTGCCTAGGTACTGAGAATTTTGGACGTATGAGAGTTGGAATCGGCCGCCCTGTCCATGGTGATGTGTCGGGCTGGGTTTTGAGTCCCTTTTCGAAGGAAGAACAGGTACAATTGCCGCTCCTTTTGGAAAAACTGAATGACCCGATGCTCGACGCTGTGATAAACGGTTTAGGTAAAGTCGGAATTTATAATAAAAAGAATCTTATAGGGTAGGTTTGTATGGGTATGAATTGTGGAATCGTTGGACTGCCAAACGTCGGAAAATCGACAATCTTCGCAGCGCTGACATCAGCACCTGCCGAAGTGGCGAACTATCCATTCTGCACGATTGAACCAAACGTCGGGATTGTTCATGTTCCGGACGAGCGTCTTCAGAAAATTGCTACGATTGTAGGTCCGGAAAAAATCATACCTGCGATCACTGAATTCGTTGATATCGCGGGCCTCGTGAAAGGCGCATCGAAAGGTGAAGGATTGGGGAATCAGTTCCTCGGTCACATCCGTCAGGTCGGAGCGATCTGCCACGTAGTCCGTTGTTTCGAGGATAACGACATCATTCACGTTGCCGGAAAAGTTGATCCGGTTTCAGACATCGAAGTAATCAATATCGAACTTGCTCTCGCTGATCTGGAATCAGTGATGAAACGCATTCAGACTCTTGATAAATATCTCAAGTCTCAGGATAAGAAAGTTCAGGAAAAAGCAAAAATCTCCAAGCCGGTTCTTGATCGCCTGGTGAAAGCCCTGGAAGAAGGTCTTCCTGCCCGTTCACTTCCCCTCGATGCTGACGAAATTGAAGCCGTCGCTGACCTTCATCTCATAACGATGAAAAAAATGCTCTACGTATGTAATGTCGATGAAGCGAATCTTACGAAAGAAAACGATCACGTAAAGAAAGTAAAAGAGATCGCGGCGAAAGAAGGATCTCAGGTCATCACGATCTGCGGAAAGATTGAATCTGAAATCGCGGCCCTTGAATCAGCTGAAGAAAAAGCTGAATTCCTTAAAGATATTGGCATCGATGAATCCGGTCTCACCAAAATGATTCGCGAAGGTTATAAGATGCTCGACATGTACACTTACTTCACCGCAGGTGTGAAAGAAGTTCGTGCCTGGACTTTCCCTAAGGGTTCAAAAGCGCCTCAGGCCGCCGGTGTCATTCACACTGACTTCGAACGCGGATTCATCAAAGCAGAAGTTTATCATTGTAACGATCTCTTCACTCTCGGCTCAGAGGGGAAAGTGAAAGAAGCTGGTAAATTCCGCATGGAAGGCAAGGAATATGAAGTTAAAGACGGCGACGTCATCCACTTCAAATTCAACGTCTAGCGATTTGAAAAACCGCCATTCCGCGAGGGCGGCCCCGTCAGCGTTGTCATCAACGCTTCTCCTTGCGGCGTACTTAGCGTACGCCTCAGTCGTCACGTTTCGACGCCTTAAAACTGTCAATTTTTGAAATCGCTACATACAAACTAGTTCTGTGGAATTATTTGTTAAAACCCAAGTAGACGTCGAACAGCTTGTTGGCCTCTTTGGCGTCGGCGAATTCTGCTTTGTCGCCTTCCAGGAGAATTTTGTAGAAGAAGATATTACGGAAGATGAGCTTCACGTAATTGCGGGTTTCGAGGAAGGGGATGGCCTCGATGTTCTTTAGAATGGAGTCGTCGGTGTCGAAGTAGAGATTTTTCCAGCGCTCAACCCGTGATTCACCGGCGTTGTAAGCTCCCAGCACATAAACCAGGTTTCCATCATAGCGTTTCACGAGATTCTTAAAGTACTTTGTGCCGAGCTCGATATTAAGTTCTGGATTGATGAGGTGTTGATCACGAACAGAGCGCTTGAGGCGTCTCGCAGTTGTCGGCATAAGCTGCATGAGTCCGCGTGCACCCACCGGAGAGCGCGCCTGAGGATTGAAAACTGATTCCTGGCGAATGAGCGAGAGAACGATAAGCGGATCGAGCTGGTCATTCTTCAAAGCTTTGCGGAGTTCAGCGAGGTAAGGCGACGGATAGAGGATTTCGAGAAGCTCGCGGTTGAAAACAACTTCGCCTTTATCCAGAACCTGATAGAGGTAACGGAAAGTGGCGAGGTAGTTTTGTGATTCCTGGATGATTCTTCCATTCAGGAGATGCAGTTCTGATTTGATGAACGGTTGTTTGTCTGTCGGATGCTTCACGATATAGACCGGCATACTGTGACGATTGAGACGCTTCAGTTCAAGTTCCATTAGGCGCTGATTATCAATTTTTGCCCAGGCGCGGAGTCTCACCAGGGATGAAATGTGATCCTGATCGAGTTCGATTTTTTTGATATCAAGTGCCGGGCTTCTGACTGAGCGTTCCGTGTAATAGCGGGCCACAATTGAATCCGGCTTCAGAGCAGTAATCTTCTTTGAGGACATGATGGAGTAATAGCTTAATGGATTACGCTGAACAATGTTTTCATAAATCTCAATAGCTTCATTCTTCTTACCAGTTTCTTCATAAGCGTAAGCAATCCAGAAGCGCAGGCGTGGGTCGTTAATCTCCTTTGGCTTTTTCAGGAGGTTGTACGACTCCGCAAGCTTCAGGGCATCTTTCCAGTCATTCGTTGAAAGCCAGGTCCAGAGGTAGAAAAAGATCGCGTCTTCCTGAATCTCTTTGTTGTTTTTCTTTACGATGAACTTGAAAATATCGCGTGAGAGATCTTTGAAACCGGCACGAAAAACGGCCTTAGCAAAGTCATTCAGACGGGAGAGACAAAGACCAACCGGGAGGTGATCCTGATTGAGGTCAATGTAGTTCTTCATGAACTTGTAATGTTCCTGTATTTTATCTTCGGTCGGCTTACTGTCGATTGCCCGATAACCCATTTCAATAAGTTTCCCATACTCAGCATAAAAAACATTCTGGTGCTGGAGAGGATTGAACCCTTTCTCCTGAATAAGCTTGGTGATCTGCTCATTAATCATGATGTCTTTCAGAACATCATGAGAAGGAACTACCTGATGCTGGACACTGTAAATAGTTACGTCCTGAGAAATCTTCCGGAGAATATCCGGGTTTGACGTCTGTGACTGCAGGAAGAAAGCAAAGTCTTTACGGTTTTTTTTCGTGAGAAAATACTTCAGGTGTTCCTGAAGAAAAATCGTGGCGTCCTCGTTCAGGATTTTTGTTTTTTCAATATCGCGATTAATGGCGTGAAGAGCGCGCTCGCGACAATAATTACCGGCGATACGCTCGAGAACTCTCTCTAACGTGAGCTCCTGCTTTCTTGCGACATACTGGCGACAGTAATTAATAATTTCTTTAGGCTCTTTGATTTTCGAGATTTCAACGACGGATTGAAGCCACGGAACGAACATGGGGAAGTGTTGTGACTTTGATGTCTCTTTGAGGATTTTGTTGAGAACATCCTGACTGACGTAACCCTTCTCAATAAGCTTCATGAGATTCACCATGTGCTCACCTATAATATGATCACCGCGGGTGAGTCCGATTTTATCCATGGAAACAATGCCATTCGCAAAAGCAATGTTAGTCAGAAATAAAATGGAGAGGAGAAATTTCATTGAATCCGTTCTAATCACCCCTCATGGATGAATAGAAAAAATTATAGCATCAACATGGGATTTTAACAGGGGATCAAATGTCCTTTTTATAGCGCATACTGACCTCTTTAAGCCTGCGTGAAATTTCATTGAGAACTGGTTTCTTATCGTCTGGAATTACCAACGCAAGATTATCAACGTAAGCTGCAACTTCAGAAACGTATTTAAAATCTGATTCCTGATTCGCTGTCACCCATTCAAGAAATAAACTAACTTCATCAGCTACATCCATAAAATTGTCGCCGGTTCTGAATTCGAGTGGACTGATGGGATCTCCTTCGCGAATGTGGAGAAGATGATTTTTTAATTTATAAAGTGGGCCCGCCACTTTATGGGTGAGGAAAATTGAAGTCAGAATCACCAGCGAAGTAAGCAGAAACTGAAAGGGGATGAGAAATATGAGGAAACTCTTCGCAGCTTCGTTCACGCCTAACCTGGTAAGTGCATACTGATTCCCCAGGTCACTAATGAAGTCATAGACAATGAAGGCATAGACTAAGCTCCCCAGAATGAACATGAGAGAGATAACAATGCTGAATCTCAGCTGAAACTTAGGATCGATGAGGAAGGTAGAGCGTTTATAGAATGCCAAAGGCTTTGTCCTGTTCAAGTGTTTCCATACATCATAAAATGAACTCGAAATTTCCACCATACGGAAATAATCCACTTATTTCCCAGCTAACAAGTCAGGTTTGTATGTCCGAGCAGATAAAAGAACGTCTTAAAGCCATCGTAAATCCGGCCACCCAGCAGACATTTGATGCGGAAAGACGCTGGGAGCATGTCGGGATGGAAGGGGATAAACTTGTCATCCAGTACAACCGGGATGGCATTTCCCCAGTGGAAAAGCGCCAGGTGGAGAAGCAGATTCAGGAAGCTCTCGACGGTATGGTGGGTGTGGATAACATCATGGTGAAGACCTCATCTTCCCAGTCGCAGGACGTTTTTAAGGCCCTCGATAATGCCCCTACGAAAAAAGAAGAAGACACGGCACCTGCTCAGATCAAAGCGGGCCATGGGACTGTAGGCAATAAAAAACCTGTTCCGGGAGTCGGCAAGATTATTGCGATCGGCTCCGGTAAGGGTGGAGTCGGGAAATCGACATTTACCGCCAACCTCGCCATAGCTCTCCAGAAACAAGGCCACTCGGTAGGAATTATCGATGCTGATATTTACGGGCCCTCACTTCCGATGATTTTCGGAAAGCGCGAAGAAAAACCACGCTCAAATTCGGATAAAAAAATCATACCAGTTGAAGCTTTTGGAATTCGATTTATGAGTTTCGGATTTTTTATCAATGAGAGTGATCCTGTGATCTGGCGCGGCCCGATGCTCGGCGGAGTACTCAGTCAGTTCCTCTTCGACGTGGACTGGACCGGAACAGATTATCTTCTGATTGATCTTCCTCCGGGAACAGGTGATATACAGCTTTCCATGATTCAGAATGCCCATGTGGATGGAGCTATTATCATTTCTACTCCACAGGATGTGGCCCTGCTCGATGCCAAGAAAGGACTCGAAATGTTCCGCAAAATGAATCTCCCGATTATCGGAATGGTAGAAAATATGAGCTCCTTCATCTGTGATGGATGCGGAAAAATTCACTACATTTTTGGTAAGGGTGGTGTGGAACAAGCAGTCTCCCAGCTTAATACTAAACTCCTGGGTCAGATTCCACTTGAGCTCAGCCTCAGAACAGGTTCTGATGAAGGAGTTCCTTATATGAGTAATGATGCTTTTGCCGGAAAAGTTGTCTGGAATTCGTTCATGGAAACTGCCAAGGCATTGCACATTTATTTTAACGGAACTCCCGCCCCGGAAACGAAGCCGGGCGTGATCTCGAGATTATTCGGTCTTAACAAGTAGGAAGAATGGATTCAAAACTTTTCTCTGTTATTGATGACCAGGTATCAGTTCAGTTCACAGGCAAAGTGAATGTTCTTTCGAACTTCAATCGCCAGTTTCTGGGACATATCCTCTTCAGAAACGGCAGAATTGTTGAGGCCCTTTTCCTGGGCTATAAAGGCGAGAAGGCTCTTTATCATCTCTTCATTCAGGAGTTCTCACTCCAGTCTTTCGAGTATGTAGTGGAGCCTGAAGTTGTAGAGGAGTCCATTCTGGAATTTCCCTATGGTCACCAGGAGCTGAGAGAGAAAATGGCAGAAGCACTTAAGCTCTATCAACAATCTCTCAAAATGCGACCGCCAGATAATGTAAAAATTGTCATAGATCCCGGCTTCATTGAGGACTCCCTGCCAGTCTCTCAGGCCGAGTTTGATATCCTCTGTACCCTGACGGAATGGCATACACCCTATGACATCTATCAGCACTGCAATCTCTTAGATCATGAAATCACGATGGGGCTGGTGGGACTCCGCAAAAAAAATGCTTTGAAGATTATTGCGGCAAAAAACAATCCCTGATGACCCGATCGGGAAAAAGCGCTAATATCGTTTCAATTCCATAGGGGTATTTTTATGAAATCACAGAAACAGAACGTTGGTGACCTGAAAGAAATGACGGTCAAAATTGAGAAGAAAGTCGTTGAGGATCTCGAACTCATGGTGAAGAACACCAACATTCCCATGGCCGATCTCGTAGTGATTGCGCTCAAGCGCTTCCGCTCTTCGCATACTGATTACCTGAAACAAACTCCCGTAACAGAATAGCTTATTAATGGGTCCCTTTCAGGGACCCTTTTTTTTGCTCAAAAAGTGTCTAAAAATTTGACACTGATTCATGATCCGACAGTGGTGAGAATTTTTCCTGTCTGTTTAATCTTTTTACACCCGTCACGAAATCTCTGCCATTTCCCTAAGTCACATCTCACTTTCACCTATTTAGCTGTCTACTATTTGGCATTCCCCTTGCTCAACCTTTGAGCATCAGGGGTTATTATGAATTGGTTATATAAGAAACGTACGTTGTCATTCCTGGCAATGCTCTTCTTTGTAGTGACAGGCACATATAATGCCATCGTCATCACATCAGAGTCTCATCTTAATGGTGCCGACATGCGGTTCGTGAAAAGACTCGATGAAATGAATGGGGTCATTGAACCAGGACGATTGGTTGCTACGGGTATCCAGTGGCAGAAGCTTGAACCAGTCCAGAATGTCGAACAAAATGCTTTCCGTGCTCCTGTCGTTCAGGAGATTAATACTGTGTCCTCATCGCCATCAGGTGGTAACAGTGTGCCTCCCCAGGAAGCACCGACAGCTGCTGTCACAGAAGAATTAAGCCTGAATCTCGTGGAAGTGATTAATCCTAAGAAATATCAGAACGGAGTTCCCGCTGGCCAGTTCAGCGGAAGCCTCACGACATCTAACGGATCCATCGACAGCTTGAATGTCTCTCTCCCAAATAGTGAGAGTGTGACAGTTTCCTTCTCCGAGATGAATGGAAATGTATTTGAATATGATATCGACGGAGAAGTTTATAGCGGAATGCTTTACCAGGTCGACCAGACTGCTTACATGGTGACTCTGACCAACGGTCCGCTAGAAGGAACACGCCTGCGCTTTGTGGGGGAACCTTCTCAGGAGCAAGTCGCGGCCACTGAACAAGCCGTTATCGGTAACACGGATAATGATGCTTTCGGAAATCCCGGTGAGACACCGGAACAACCTGAGCAAACCGCCCAGGCAGAAGAAGCACCTCCTCAACCAGCACCCGAATTGCTGGTGAATATGCAAACCGAGGAGGCAGTTGTTGATCCCAACATTCCTGTGGATCCCGATGCTCAATTCCAGACACAAGCCTTAGAAAACTTCCCGCCTGTAGAAAATAATGGATAAAAAAAAAGCCCCTTCCGGGGCTTTTTTTATTTCAACTTACTTACCTAATAATTTTTTGAATTCTTCTGTCATGATCGGAACGATCTGGAAAAGATCTCCCACGATTCCATAATCGGCTTTCGTGAAAATCGGCGCATCCGGATCCGAGTTGATCGCAACAATAACTTTCGAAGTTCTCATACCAGCAAGATGCTGAATGGCCCCTGAGACACCACAAGCAATATAAAGAGAAGGAGCAACTGTCTTACCAGTTTGACCCACCTGCATAGCATGAGGAGCAAATCCTGAATCAACAGCAGCTCGTGAAGCACCAACAGTGGCACCGATCACATCGGCCAGTTGCTCGAGGATTTTAAAATTCTCAGCGTTCTTCATCGCGCGACCGCCAGTAACGATTATGTTCGCTTCTGTGAGATCCACTTTCGTTGAAGTCGCCTTGATGATGTCTTTGATCGCTGCGCGGATATCTCCGGCGTTTGCATTTACATCAGCAGCTGTACCGGCACCTGCTGTCGGATTAGCAGTCATACCGAGCGCGTTCGGACGAATTGAAACAAAGTGTGGCTTCGGACCGGTCACTTCCACTTTCGCGAGACATTTTCCTGCGAATAGTGGGCGAGTTCCGGCAAAAGTTCCGCCTTCAAAAACAAAATTGACTACATCAGATGCAAGACCAGCATCGAACTTAGTAGCAAGTCTTGGAAGAAGATCTTTCCCCATGGAAGTTGCTCCACCGAAAACATAGTCGTAATTCTTAGACTTGATGAATTCTGAAAGCGCATTGGCATATCCTTCAGGAGAATACTTATCCAGGTTTGCACCTTTCAGCTTATGAACATTCTGAGCTCCGTGTTTTGCGAGTTCAGCAACCTGGTCAGCACCGAGATCTCCAACAACTGCAACGTCAGCTGACTGGCCGGCGAGCTTTCCGAGAATTTCGAGAGTCACAGGCTTTACTTTGCCATCATGAACTTCAGTAAAAACTAATACGTTTGCCATATCTATATCCTTTTAAAACTTAAAGTACTTTTGCTTCTGTTCTGAGAAGACCAACAACCTGAGAGACAATTTCTTTCTGTTTAGCCGGGTCCATTGCATCGAACTTTTTCCCGGCCGGTTTTTCCGGTGGAAGCTTGAACTGAGAATATTTCACACGACGATCGGCTTCAGAAACTCCAACGTCAGCAAGGGAATGCTGTGCCATTGGTTTTTTCTTCGCTTTCATAATTCCCGGAAGGGAAGCATATCTCGGAGTATTGAGGCCCTTGTTACAGGCGAGAACACAGGGAGTGCTCATCTCATAAACTTCCAGTGCTCCACCTTCAACTTCGCGCTTAACTTTGACATTTGATCCGGAAAGCTCGAATCCAACAATCACAGAAACAGATGGAAGGTTCAGCATTTCTGCGAGAACCTGTGGCACCTGAAGGCAGTCATCATCAATAGCTTGCTTTCCAGCAAGAATGAGATCCGGTTTCTTCCCGGTTTTTTCGATCGCACCTTTGAGTGCCTTAGCGATGGAATAAGAATCAAGATTGTCACCGGCTTCAACCAGGATGGCATCGTCTGAACCCATGGCCATTGCTGTACGAAGTGCTTCAGTATCTTTTACTGAACCCACGCGAACAACAGTGACGTTAGCTGCTGGATTGGATTGCTTTACCAGGAGGGCCTGCTCAACAGCGAATTCATCGTAAGGATTCATGATCCACTTGATAGATGAAGTTTCAATAAAACTGCCATCACCATTTGGTACGATTTTGGTTTCGGTATCCGGAACCTGCTTTACACAAACAAAAATATTCATAGGTACTCCTTAACGTAACTTATTATTTCAGTAATTCGCGGGCCATTACGAGCCGCTGAATTTGAGACGTTCCTTCATAAATCTGGATGAGCTTGGCGTCTCGCATGAGTTTCTCGACGGGATACTCTTTGCTGTATCCGTAGCCACCATAAATTTGTACTGCATCCGTCGTAATTTGCATACAGGAGTCAGATGCAAAAGCCTTCGCGTACGACGCGATTTCCGTATTTCGTTCCCCTTGATCACACATCCATGCTGCCTTGTGCACGAGGAGCCGGGAAGCTTCAACTTTCATTCCCATTTCTGCGATCATAAACTGGATGGCTTGGTGTTTTGAGATAGGAACTCCGAACTGAACGCGTTCCTTAGCGTAGCTGATGGAGAGGTCCAGCGCATGCTGAGAACCGCCCAAAGCGGAGGAAGCCACAAGAGGACGCGAGTGATCAAGGGTACTCATGGCGATGCCCCACCCTTCACCGGGTTTCCCGAGCATGTTTTCCTTTGGCACTTTTACATTCTGAAATCTTACGCCTCGAGTATCTGAGGCACGATGGCCCATCTTATCTTCTTTCTTGCCGATATGAACGCCTTCGGATTTCGGATCAACTACCAGAGCGCAGATACCTTTGTG
>JAYVHR010000101.1:0-6852 GCA_043771075.1 Bacteriovoracaceae bacterium | reverse complement strand
GTTCTTATGGGTGACCTCGACCTCTTCGCTCACGTTTCACTTGCTAACAAAGCAAATGATTACCAGGGTAACTCTGTTGAAGGCGACATGGGTCTCTTCCTCGGTGCTGGTTACATGCTTAACAACTACAAACTCTTCGCTGATTACCGTATGGTCGGTGCTGAGTACCGTGGTGCTACAACTACTGCTGGTGCAAAAGAAGATATCGACACTTCAGTCCTCCGCGTTGGTGCTGGTCGCCAGGAGCGTCTGAATGACCGTGCTACTCTCTTCGCTAAGTTAATGGTTACTCGCTCTATGGTTGATGATGAAGGTAATGCTTCAGCTGTCACTTCAGGCGTAGCTGGTCAGCAAGAGTCTACAACTTATACTGCTCCACTTTCTGTTGGTCTCGAGTACGCAGCTACTTCTTGGCTTGATCTCCGCGCTTCTGTAATCCAGAACCTCTGGTCTAAGCAAGAAATCGATCCTAAAGCTGGTTCTAAAATTTCTCAGAACGTAAATGGAACAGCAGTTCGCGCTGGTGCTTCACTCAAGTTCGGCGAGTTCTCTGTTGATGGTCTCATCGCTACTGACAGCTCAGCAGCTGGTGCGTCTACGAACACAGACGGTTCTACAGATGCTGGCGGAACACTCCGTACAGACGCTCTCATGTCTCGCGTTTCTATGATCTACCGTTTCTAATCCCTACGGGACTTAGAACTTAAGAGGGGCCGGCGAAAGCTGGCCCCTTTTTATTATCACCAGTCCAAATTCAGTGTCAGAGTGAAACCACTTCCGTGATTTTGCCCCCATCATTCTTAGAAAATTCTTACTGACTCGAGGCGCAAGATTAAATCAACTTCATTCTTGTAGGGAATCTGAGTACAATGTTCAAATTACAAGGAGTCTCTTCAAATGAAAAAAGTGATTGCAGTGGCAGTGGCCCTCATGGCCTCATCGGTACAAGCATCTTCAGGCCTGGATTTTGGTGATTTAAACTTTTTCCAAAAATCAGGACAATTCAATCTCACTTCCAACGTGAGTGTTTCGAACTCTGAATTCACAGATGAAGGCTCGGGCAGTAAATTTGAAAAGAACGGATATATTTTTGATAACCGTCTTGGTTACGGTCTCGCCGATAATTTCAACGTGTTCGTTGGACTTGATTATGCTCTCCAAAATAAGACAGAACTTCCTGGTACAGACAGATCAGAAAATAATGGAATTTCGAATCCTCGCATTGGTGCCAACTATCGTCTGATGAATCAAAGCGATTCTGCTGTAAACCTCGACTTTGGTGTCGTGGGAACAATCAGAATTCAGGATGCTGAAGAAGGAATTGCTGGCGAAGATGGAAATTTCAACCGTGGTAATCATTCTCTCCAGTTAAACTCAAGCATTGGCCGCAAGTGGAATGAAGCCAATGAATGGCGCCTGACTGCTGCTGTTACTCAGCAGTTTGCCGGAGAATCTGAACTCAAGGCTCCAGCTGGTAATTCTGATCTTGAAACAGATGCATCAACTGATATGTCACTCACAGCGGCTTACCAGTATCGTCCGGTTCAGGAGTTCATGCTCGCTGTTGCCCTTCAGGGTGTAAGAGTAGGGGAAGTGGATTCGAAGAATAAATCTGCCAGCACAGATTCAACTGCTGATGCTCACATGGATTACAACTTCACTTTCTCAGCTAAGTATCTCATCACTGAGACTTTCATCGCTAAATTCAACTACGGCATCTCTCGCCTTGCCGAATACGATGTGGAGACAAGCGGAACTGATTCTGAGCAAAAAGATCGTCACGCCAACTTTTATGGCTGGGGAATCGACTGGCTCTTCTAAGATTTTTTATCATGCCTGCCGGTTTCACACTGGCAGGCTATCAATAGCTCCATCAGATTTTCTTTTTCCCACTCAATGCCAATTTCTCTCATCACACTTTCCAGGCGCTGAATTTTTTCTTCGAGCTCACTCAGGTGCTCTAAGAGAATATTACTGTTCATGATGATCATAAAACCCCTGCTGTTAATGTTAGTATACTTTTGTTTGACATGCCAAACAAGAGGGGAAATACTTTTCCACGAGATGCGCTAAGTACTCTTATTTGCTTTATAATTCGCCATGCGCTGTTAGAATGAAGAGGTCTATAAATAAGGAAGTTCATGGAACGCAGGCGATTTGCCCTCTCGTGGGGGAGGAAGATTTTTTTTGGCCTCGGCTGGCCTCTCCTGGCCATCTTAAGTTTGATTTTTTTGAAGAGTGGGATCATCCCTAAAGATACGGCCTCATTAATTTATTACGCCGTCACTACTATTGGTTATTACGGACTCGTTACCGCGATCCTTTATTTTATTTTGTATGTACCTCCGGCACTTCTTTTTCCCACATATTATTTCGTGCGATTATGGTCATCGTTTCTCATCCTCACCGCATCAGCTGCCATTCTGATTGATGGAGTTGTATTCAGCGAATTCCGGTTCCACATCAACAGATTGATTCTGAATATTGTGACTACTCAAGGCCCGGCATTTATTTTTAACGGATCTTTTTCTCCTTTCATCATTACGGCGGGAGTTACGCTCTTTCTTTTCTTCGTCCTCTGGATTCGTGGCGAGTGGCTCTGGAGAGTCATGCAGAGAAGATTCAGTAATCCGGTAAAGAATTGGTATCTGCTCCTGATTATTTTTTGCCTCGGAACTTCTCATCTTGTCTGGAGAAATCACCGCACGGTTTTCTTTGGAAACGAAATCACGCTCGCGTCTTTATTTCCTATGAACTATCAGGAAATTCTCTATCCAAAAATTCATACTGTTGAAGCGATGGGGAAAGCGAGTCTCAATTATCCGAAAAAAGACTTAAAGTGTAAGCCCAAGTCGCTTCCTAATATCATTTTCGTCTTGATGGACGGGATGGATAACAAATCAGTCTCGGAAGTTGAAACTCCGTTTCTTGTTCATCTCCAGCAGCATGGAATGAATTTTAATTCTCACCTGAGTGGTGGCGGGAAAATGGAAGATAACCTCTTTCGTTTAATATACGGTATTCCTGCTTCTTATCGTCCGGAGGCGAGAGAGCCGGCCATGATTCAGGAGCTTGAAAAAGCTGGCTACGAGCTGGCGATTTTCTCCGGCAGAAGAATTCCCGGTCTTCCTTATCAGCAAAGCGTCTGGGCAGACTGGGCACTGAGAGAAAGAGATCCGGTTAGGCCCGTCTTCCTTTTCTTTGATCTTGGTACGGGAACTCCACTCGAACTCGATACCAAACTAAAAACAACATTCAGTGAAATTGAAGCTGCGAAACTTCTACAGGGAAGTACGTTTATTGTGACTGGTACTCATAAATCGGAATGGGAAATGGTTCCGATGACAATGATTTCTTCTGATCGTGAGAAGGGTCAATGGGATCATCGGACAACTCATTACGATGTCACACCGACAGTGATGAAACGAATCCTGAATTGCTCTACAAGTCTTTCCGCCTATACATATGGAAAAGTTCTGACTGATTCTCCTTCGCAGGATTGGGAAATCTTCGGCAATGAGAATTCTTTTCGAATCGTGGATTTTAAGAATCACAATATTATTGAATCTGACTGGCACGGAAGAATCAGTTCCGGAGAAACCAGCAGAGGTGACCTTGTGCTGAAAGCGTCCCGGGAAATCTCACGCTTTTACCGGAGATAGGCGCTTCATCAGAATCAATGTCTCAAAGTGCTCCGTGTGCGGAAACATATCAAAGATCTGCGCTCGTTCCAAAGCATAAAATGGGGATAAAGACTTCAGGTCTTTCCCCAGAGACTCCACCGAACAACTCGAATAAATAATATATTCCGGCAGAGCCTTCAAAAGAATGTCGAGAGTTCCGGCCAGACCTCTGCGCGGTGGATTTACTAGAATGAGTTGAGGATTTTTTTCGGTGATTATTTTACCCGAACTTTCTGCTGGCATAGGAATAAAAGAAAGATGATTCATTCCGAGATTAGCTGCAGTTTCATTCGCCATCCTGACCGCTTCTGTGTTCAGCTCAATCCCCGTCGCTTCTTTTACGTATGTGGCCGAATGAAAACTGAATGCTCCCTGACCCGAGAATAATTCCATGAACCGGGAAATATTTTTCTCTTTTACCCATTGAGCTGCTGTTGAATAAAGATGGGCAGCGACTTTCTGATTTGTCTGAACGAATCCCCGGGGCCGGAGGCGAAGTGAGAATTTCGCATACCTCTGTTCTATGTAATTTTCAGGTCCAAGTTGAATTTCCTCATCACCCTCCAGAATTGCCTGATGGATGGGCTGGATGTTCACAGATACAGATTTTATTTCCGGATGGATCTCCAGAAGGTGAGGGAGATTTTTTCTGATCCGATCAAGTCCTTCTTTCGAGCGCAGGACAAAGCGGACGTAGCACTCATCACCACTGAAGATGATGATACCTTTCAGCTCGCCTTTCTTTTCTTTGATCTGATAGGGCTCAAGCTTAGCAATACGGATAAAGGGAATGAGATCATGAAGGATACTGTTGATTGCCGGATCGTGAACCGGACAATCCAGGATTTCCCTGTCGATAAGTCCCAGGACAGGAGTTTCTGAAGATCCGGTCACGACAAGTTTCGCCTTGTTTCGGAATCCGGTTTCGGAAGATGTCACTGTAGGTGAGAGGGTAATTTTGAGCGGTAAGATCGCTTTCTTCAAAGCGTCTTCTTTCAGGGAAATCTGTGTGGAGTAATCCGTCTGCAGGAGAGTGCAGGAACGGCAAATATTCTCCTTAAAATAGGCGCAGGAAACCGGCATAGGTTATAATCTAACCTGAGAAAGAGATGAATGAAAGTACCTGAACGTAAGCAGATTCTTATCTTCGTAATTCTGTGCATTGCCCTTATGATGGTGGCGATTCCTTTCGTCATGTACTTTTCCCATGATGGAAATGAACTCTCGGTCCAATATCCTCACAGAAGCTCTGACAGCGATGATGCTGAGATTGTTTTTAAAAAATCCAAACCAAAATACTGGGCCCAGCTTTCGGCCATTTCGCGATATACCCAATCGGCCATTGTTCTTTCTGAAGACTGGAGTTTTTACGATCACGACGGTTTTGACAGCGAACAGATGAAAGTGGCATTCGAAGAAGCGGCCAGTGGCGGAAGAATGAGAGGAGCATCAACCATCACTCAGCAGATGGTGAAAAATGTCTGGCTTACTGACGATCGTACTCTCTGGAGGAAAGTGAATGAGCTGATTCTTGCTTACAAAGTAGATAAGGTTCTCACGAAGAAAAAAATACTCGAGATTTATCTGAATGTAATTGAGTTCGGTCCCCGCATTTACGGCATCACCAGGGCTTCTTTTCATTATTTCAAAAAGCCGCCGTCCGCACTTACTCCAAGAGAGTCAGCATTTATAGCAATGCTCCTTCCAAGTCCCAAGCGTTACTATGTTTCCTTCCGGAAGAAGAAGCTGACAAAATTTGCCCGCAAAAGGATAGACCAGATTCTGGCCAAGATGAGAATGGGCAAGTCCATCACGCCTGAGCAATATCAGTCGGAAGTTCAGTCACGTTTTGACTGGGAAATCTGATCAGAAATGTCGTAAGCACTCGTACGCAACCGTAGTCGCTACATTGGAAAGATTAAGCGACCGGATATGTTCAGAGAACATCGGAAGGCGGTAAGTCTGTGAGGCGTATTCCGTTTCAAACTCGTAGGGAAATCCACGAGTCTCTCCGCCAAAGATAAGGTAACAGTCTTTTTGGTAGGGAGCTTCATAATGTACTTTTTGACCGTAATTTTCAAAGAAGATGAGTTTTTCTTTATCGGGCTTCTCGCGCATGAGAAAATTTTCCCATGAATCAAATTCTCTCAATTGGACATGCTTCCAGTAATCGAGACCGGCACGTCTGACGGCCTTCTCGTCTATTTCAAATCCGTAGGGTTTTATCAGAATGAGTTCGAGATTCAGAGCGACACAAGTGCGCCCGATACTCCCAGTGTTACCGGGAATCTCGGGCGCTAATAGAACGATTTTAAAATTACTTAGCATTCATCAGAAGATGCGTGAGTGTTCTCACGATCAGACCTGAAGCACCTGACTGAGGACAGTAAGGAAGATGAGACTGAGAATCAACCACACCAGCAACATCAAGGTGGGCCCACTTCACATCATTCTTCACAAATTCTTCAATGAAAGCGGCGCCAATTGCAGTTCCAGCTCTCATCGGAGTGCCGATGTTTCTGAGATCAGCGATCTTTGATTTAATATCCTGCCGCCATTCATTAATAATCGGCAGCTGCCACATGTATTCGTCCTGCGCTTTAGCCGCGCTGAGAATTTCCGTGATCCACTTCTGATCGTTACCGAGAATCGCGCAAACCTGATTTCCCAGAGCAACGAGAGCAGCACCAGTGAGTGTTGCTGCATCGACGATATAGTCAGGATTCTGGTCACAGGCATAATCAACTGCATCAGCGAGAATCAGTCGACCTTCAGCATCCGTGTTGAGAATCTCGACAGTTTTGCCATTTCTTCCTGTGACGATTGCATCAGGGAAAGTAGCGAGAGAGTTAATCGCGTTGTCTGTGATCGCAAGAATACATGTGATTTTCACAGGTGCTTTTTCCAGAACTGCAGCACGGAAAGCTCCGTACACAGTTGCTGATCCGCCCATGTCATACTTCATTCCCGCCATGCTTGTGCCTGGCTTGATACAGTATCCGCCAGTATCGAAAGTGATGCCTTTCCCAACGAGTGCGATATGTTTTGTTTTCGAAGTCGAGCGGACAGGTTCATAAGTAAGGTGAACCAGGCGTGGCTCATAGGCAGAACCGGCATTTACTGAAAGGAAGAGATTCATTCTTTCTTTCTGGATTTGTGCCTTATTCAG
>JAYVHR010000100.1:0-12053 GCA_043771075.1 Bacteriovoracaceae bacterium | reverse complement strand
TACAAAGTAAGAGGATTTTGGATGACGGGTAGGAATTATTAGGAGAGTTTAACTCAAGTATTAGCGAGATTAATAAGTAGGTCATTTGTGAAATATCTTAGCTCGATTCTTATATCTTTCTTGGTTATTCAAAACGCCATGGCAGTTGAGGCCTACTTCAATCACAATTCAAGGTCTCAATATAAGGACCCTTATCGCGGGATTACACGCCGCGGAGATAATCTCGAAGCGGTCATTCTTCAGAAAATTAGCGCTGCAAAAAAATCAGTCTTTGTGGCCGTCCAGGAACTCCGTCTTCCATCAGTTGCGCTCCTTCTCGTAGAAAAGAAAAAGGCCGGTCTTGATGTCCGCGTGATCGTGGAAAAAGATTATAACTTTGATGTTCTTCATCAGAGCGGCGGTGATGACGGCGAAGGAACGGATAACCGCGATCTTCGCGCATTTATCGACATCAACAAGAACGCGAAACTCGAAGCTTCAGAACTTGAAGCTCGCGACGCCATTTATATTCTCAGTAAGGGTAAAGTTCCGGTTATTGATGACAGCTTCGGTCCCTCAATGGGTTCAGCTCTCATGCACCATAAGTTCGTTGTGATCGATGGAAAAAATATCATCGTCAGCACGGCAAACTTCACTCTGAGCTGTATTCACGGCGATTATAATACTCCGACTTCTCTCGGTAATCCGAACTCCATGATTTATGCTGAGTCAGCAGAGATGGCCGCTCACTTCACGGAAGAATTCCTGATGATGTGGGGTAATGGAAAACAGGGAGCCTTCGGTCTCAACAAGCGATTGAGAGCGCCAAAGACTTTCTCTGTCGGTGGAACAAGAATTACTGTCCAGTTCTCTCCGGCTTCGAAAACGGTTCCGTTCGAGCAGACAACAAACGGCCTCATCATTCAGTATATGAAGAAAGCGACTCGTTCTTTCAAAGCTGCCCTCTTTGTATTTTCGGAGCAGAAACTCGTTGATGCTCTGGAAGAAAGACACAATGCCGGTGTTCTGGTCGGGGCCGTCATCGAGGCCCGTTTTGCTTACCGCGATTACTCAGAACTTCTCGATATGCTGGGCCTTGAAATGCTTGCAGTAAATTGCAAGCCGGAAGAAGGAAACAGGCCCTGGAGAAACCCTATCCGCGAAGGCGGCATGGCGAATCTTCCTGGTGGCGACAAGCTTCACCACAAGTATGCCGTGATCGACGGGAAATACACTCTGGTTGGTTCACATAATTGGTCGGATTCTGCCAACAATGCCAATGATGAGACGATGCTTGTCATCGAAAACACTTCAATCTCTGACCTCTACACGCAGGAATATCAGCGCATTCTCACTGCCTCGACGATCGGAGTGACTGCGAAAGCAGAAGCGGACATTCAAAAACGCCTCGATGGTTGCGGACGGAAGGGTTTGCTCTAACCCTTTCTTTGCCTTTTTTCCCTAACATTCGCTATACTTAAGCTCTGAAATCCATTGGAAGGAGTTTCCCTTGAGCCGCGAACGTTCTAAAGGCATTGTCGGGATTTTTATTCTCGTCACTGTCCTGTTTTTCATCTTCATAGTTTTTGCGTTTTACACCGTTTCACAGCTTCGCGAGTCGAGCACGATGGGTGAGGGTCTTCTGGACTCTTCCAAAAATGCCGCCATCGCCGTGATTCCGATCGAAAATGAGATCATGGAATCGAAGAAAGTTGTCGAGATGCTTCTGAGTGCTGAAGAGGATAAGGATATCAAAGCGATCCTTCTTCGCATCGATTCTCCAGGCGGTGCTGTTGCACCAACTCAGGAAATCTACGAAGAAGTCAGACGTATCGATAAGATCAAGCCCATTTATTCTAGCTTCGGTTCAGTCGCCGCCTCGGGTGGTTACTATATTGGCGCTGCTACCAGAAAAATTTATGCCAATGCCGGAACTCTCACGGGTTCTATTGGTGTGATCATGCAGATGTCGGATCTCTCCGAACTCTTCAAGTTTGCCAAATATAAGCAGGAAACAATCAAGGCCGGTCGTTACAAGGATATCGGAAATCCCGGTCGTCCGATGACTGATGAAGAGCGTGAATTTCTCACGAAGCTTCTCGCCGGTACTCACCAGCAATTTAAAGATGACATTGTTGCAGTTCGCGGAAAGCGTCTGAAAGTTGATATCAATGAACTGGCACAGGGTCAGATCTTCCACGGCACAGAGGCCAAGGAAATGGGACTTGTGGATGAGATTGCAGGGTTGTGGGCGGCCGGAAGGATTATCCACAAAGACCTGAAGCTCAAAGGCAAGTTCGGCCTTCGTTACATGAAGCCTCAGCGCAAGCGTTTTTCTTTGTCTGAGCTCTTGCAGGATACGGAAGACACTCTTTCTTCTATCCGCGGAAAACTCGAAACAAAAACCCGTCCTTCGTATTTGTTTCAACTAGGGAAGTAATGGATTACGCCTTTCTCTTAGATTGGGGAAAAAATAATGCCCTGACATTGGTGGCAGTAGGGATCACCTTGGTCCTGATCTATCACTACGTAATTGAAAGAGATAAAGGCGTAAAGCTTTCCAAGAAATATCGTAACTCTATTTTCGAGGCTCAGTCGCGCATCTTCCTCAATGCCACTCAGTACCTGATCGAGGGAAATAAAGATCTCGCGATCAAGGAATTCCTGAACGCTGTGGATTTGAATCGCGAAACGATCGACACCTACTTTGCGCTCGGTGGTCTTTTCCGTTCAAACGGCGAAATTGAAAAAGCTATTTCGATTCACCGCTCACTCATCGCCCGTGAAAGTATTTCAGAAAGTACGCGCCTTCAGGCCCTGAAGGAACTGGCACTTGATTTTGATAAGGGCGGGTTTGTTGATAAGGCGATTGAAACTTACAAAGACGTTTTAAAGATCAACCGCGACCAGCAGGATGTCATTCAATCTCTCTGCCGGATCTATGAAGATATTGAGGACTGGGATCAGGCCTACAATTACCGGATCATGCTTTCAAAAGTCGGGCAGGAAAATCAGTCCGAGACTATTTCTCATATTCTCGTTCAGAAAGCGCGCACGCTTTTTGAAGCGGGACAGTTTAAGCAGTGTGCCGAAGAGCTCGAAGACGCTTTCCGTTTTTCTCCTTCAGTGTCTGCGAAAATTTTACGTCTTCGTCTCTTTCTAGTTCTGGGACAGATGGAAAACGCGAAGAGCCTGCTTCTTGAGCTCCTGAAAGAACACCCGATGTATGCCACTTTTATTTTCGGATCGATGGAGAGCTTCAGTTCAAAACTTGCCAAGCATGATGAATACATGGCCCGACTCGAAGAACTGAAAAGTTACTTCCTGACTCTCATGGATGTTGATCTCATGAGTTCACCTTCGGTGATCCTGTCTAAAATCCGTCTGCTCAAGGATCAGAAACGCACGAATGATGCTTTTGACCTTCTGGATCACTGGATGAAAAATCACGGTCATAGTGATGTACTCCGGGTGGAGTATATCAAGCTCTTAATTGAAGTAGATAAAGTGAATGAAGCGCTGGCACAGACCAAGAGCCTTCTCAATAATCTTCACTCGTCTCTTACGAGACATTTTTGTTCACAATGTGGATATAATTCGGACGAAATTTTCTGGCGCTGTCCGCAGTGTCACAACTGGGAAACAATCCAGTTCAGATGGAAGGTTTAAGATGAATATGATTGTTTTCTTACTGTTTTCCGGCCTGGTTTTTGCGGAGACATCTGCGACAGATGAAAGAGTCGTTGGGGTCTTTTATATGAAGCCGCTTCTGGGTCACGTTCACCAGTCAGCGGTGAAAGAGTCGGCCAGTCTCACAACTATCCAATGCGCGCATCCGGTGAAAGTCATTGAGACTTCGAGGGTCCAGACAGATCCACTCTGGGCCTATGTGGAAGTTGCCGATCACCGCGGATTCATTTTGAAAGATTATCTCTCTGAAAAGCGCCCTGATTGTTTTCAGGCACGTTATCCGAAGTTCTACGACTCCTTAAACCTGGATCTCGCTGAACTTTATTACTGGGGACGACTTTATGATCACTATGTTCAAGGTCACACTCGCGTCCATTAGCCTGATTCTGGGGACGGCCGCACTCGCAGCTCCCCAAAAACTTCAGGAAGAAAAAGAACTCGAGTTAGTGGATTTCAAAAGCGTGAAAAAAGTCCTCCAGAAGGATGGCCTCTCTCAATCGGTGAAGCTCAAGGAAAAGAAAGTCGAAGCGATGAAGAAAGAGCAATCCGTCGTCGAGAAATCCCGTTTCACCTATCCGACTCAGGATGAGCTCTGGGGATTCGTCTCTGAATACTGGCTCGTAAAAAATGCCCAGCTTCTCCAGTGGGATTTTCAGAAGCCTGATTATGGTCTCGAAAAATCATTCGCATCTATCCTGGAAGGAATGGGTTTTTATCAGAAGAAATTCAAGATTCTCCTTTTAAATAACCCGTCTATGGTCAGAGCTGGACTTCCCGGAAGTGACGGGGAAGTGATCCTTCTACTTTCCGTTCCGTTTATCCGCTCGCTTGATCTCAGTAAGCTTGAGATTTCCCTTCTTCTGCTGGAGGATTTTTTCCGTCTCGAGCAGGGCTACTTTAAGAAAGCGGTTGAGACAGAAAAACTCCGCACTCTTCCCGGAACCAACTTTCACGGCGGGAAACCTGATCAGTCGATGGTCCAGGAACTCATGACTAAGTATGATAAGCAGATCAATGAGACCGGCTTCACTTTTCAGCAGCAATTTGAAACAACTAAGAAAATGGACAGTTTCCTCAAGTCGAATCCTGAATTGTGGAATTCCTACTTTCATCTTCTCGGGAAAATTGACCGGATGGTAAAAACCAATCACCAGTACAAGGATTACGTCAGACTTTATCCATCTCCGGAAATGCAGGTGAAGTGGCTTTCTCCTCCTGAGAAAGTGCTGTGAACCAGGGAAACCTTTTCAAAAATATCCGTTACTACGGCTCGTACCAAATCCTGTATGTCGCGATGGTAGTCATTCTGTCTTCTATCGGGGCTTTCTTTCACTTTCTGCTGGATCATGAAATTTCCATCGTTGAGGCGTGGCTGCATAATAACAGCTGGGAAATTCTCATTACCTCAAAACTCATTTCGCTCTTTTTGATCAATAAATGGTTTTCCATGAGGCTCTATCAGCTGAAGTCCATCCGGGAGCAGGTGAAGGAACTCGTGAGCTGGCCCAGTCCGGAAGCAGTGGTCGTTCCGGTTTTCATGACACTCGGATATCTATCGATCGCAAAAGTCGTGATGGTTCCACAGAATCTGGGATACTGGTACTACCATTTCGCATCCCTGTTCGGACTTTTTCTTTTCTTCGGTGTTGAGTTTGTCGTGATCGCTTATCTCGATGATGTTCTGAACCAGAAAGAGAAACCAAACCGCGTGATTCTGGGTGTGGCCTTTACCGCTCTATTTGCGGCCGCTTACCGGATGAGTGTTCCTGATTATTATAATCTTCTCCCGTATGTGATCCTTTCTTTTTCATCACTCCTTTATCTTTCGGGAAAATCCTTTAATAGCTGGAGCAACGTAGTTTGCTTTCTTATTCTGTTTGTTGCCCCTATGGGTGCCATCTTCGGACTTGATCCTGTCTGGGGAAATGATTTTTCTCCTGCGAGAGTGGAAACGAAGCTTAACGCTGCTTTTCTAGCTGCTATTTGGGTGATATCTTTTTCCTATTATAAATACAGACTGCAGTTTCTGGAATTTGGCCGGAAGCTATTTACCCTAAGGTGACATTCATGCATGGTGGATTGAACATTTGGCAGATTCTCTGGGAATCTGGCATCGTCGTTAAACTCGTTCTCTTACTCCTTGTTGTTGCGTCCGCATTATCCTGGACCATCATCTGGCAAAAATGGCAGCAGCTGAAGACGGTTTCTGATGCCAATCAGAAGTTTCAGCAGTTCTTTAAATCTAATACATCCATTGCCGACATCAATCGTGAAGCAACAGAAAATCACGAAAGCACAATGAGCCTCATGTACCGCAAAGGTTATGAGGAGCTCAATAAAGTCAGTGAGAAACTTTCGGCCGCGGGCAAGGGAAACATTGCTCAGCATTTTTCTCAGCATGGATTCCAGCCGCTCGAGCGCGCTCTGAAATCGGGATTTAATACCGCCAATGAAAAAATGGAATTCCGTGTAGCGACTCTCGCCAGTATCGGTGCCATTACTCCCTTCGTCGGTCTTTTCGGAACGGTCTGGGGAATCATCGACGCATTCTCAGGACTCGCTTCCGGCGGCGGAAGTATTGAAGCTGTTGCTCCTGGTATTGCGGAAGCTCTCGTTGCCACAGCTGTGGGTCTTGCTGCTGCAATTCCCGCCGTGTGGTTTTATAACTATTTCAACAATCAGATCACGAGAATCAATTCTCAGATGGAATCCTTCTCACAGGAATTTCTGAACCTGGTTGAGCGTTCGATCCTTATTAAAAAGGACTAGTGGCATGGGTATGCAAATGGGTTCCGGGAAAAAAGGGCCGATGGCCGATATCAACGTGACTCCACTCGTGGACGTCATGCTGGTTCTCCTTGTGATCTTCATGGTCACAGCACCGATGCTTTTTTCCGGCATAGACCTGAAACTTCCGAAGACCCAGAAAGTGAATAACGTGGGCCTTCGTCCCGAACTGATCATTCTTTCCATTACGGACAGCGAACAATTCTTCCTTGGGAAAGTTGCTATCCAGAAAGAGGCACTCATCGCCACTATTCTCAAGCAATTCCAGTCGAGCAAGACGGATGTTCTTTATGTCCGCGCCGATTACAACCTGAAATATGAAAAAGTCGCAAAGCTTATTGCTGCTCTTAAAAAAGCAGGGGTAAGTAATATCGCGCTGGTGACAGAAGTGGAGAAAGCTCAGTAGTGGTTGATATCGAAAACAACTCCTCATTCACGAAGAAGTTCCTGATCTCATGTGTAGCTCACCTGGTACTTTTAGCGATGGCGGCCACTGCAGGCAAAATCATCGGAACGATCTGGAAAAATAACGACGTCGAAATAATACGTTCATCTGTAAGAGTGGATATTGTCGGCATGCCGAAGTTCACCATCCAGGAACTTAAAGAGATGGAGAAAAACGCCATCGACCTTCCGAAAGAGCCGGAAGTGGTGAAATCTCCGGACAAAGTGGAAGCCAAGCCAGAGACGGAAGACATCATCAAGAAAGACGACTTAGTCATTGAGGAAGTCGCAAAAGAAAAAGAAAAAAAGAAAACGAGCTTTCTCAATTCACTTTCTGATTACGCGAAAAAAGATGTGAAGAAAGATACGAAGAAAGGGAAAGTTGACGGCGCCGGGAATGAAAATCTCAAGGCACTTGCGCTTGAAGGAAACCGCCTTTCTCAGGGAACAGCACTCACGGGTGATTACTCTGATGCAGAGAATACTGAATTCGGTGGATATGTTCAGACTCTTCCGGGAACGATCCGGCCTTACTGGAAATTACCTTCTCATTTACTGAGTAAAGACCTGCGCTGTCGTATTAAAATTTATCTTAACGTCAGCGGCTCGCTGATTAAAACAGAGCTCATGGAATCATCCGGCGATCCGGAATTTGATGAAAGAGCTGTGAGAGCGATTAAACAGTCCAATTTCCCTAAACCATCTGAAGCGGTTGGTAAGCGACTTACCAGTTCCGGAATCATCCTAGGATTTCCTCTATGAAAATGATCTCAATTCTCCTCTTTCTTATCTCTTTCAGTGCTTTTGCCCAGGATGCAGTCATTGCAGTCGGAAAGGCGGAGCAGGATAAGGATAAGCTCGTTATTGATGATCCGGAGATCAAAACTCTCTCCGGCGAGCAGAAGACCCTTGCTCTTGAGCTCACAGAAATCCTGAAGAATGATTTTGCTTTCTATAAGCATAAGTTTGAGACGATTGATTATTTCGACAAAGGAAAGAGCAGCTACACTGTTCCGGATCTCGCGAAATGGAAAAATCACGGACTCACATACTTCATTGCTTCGGAAATCGTGTCGAAAGGTCCAAGTCTCGAGGCCCGCTACAAGGCCTATTCAGTCCTCACTGGTCGTGAGATATTCTCCGCGAGCTTCAAAGTGAGCGGTGACAGTATCAGAATCAATGCCCACAACATCGCCGACAATATTTATCGTTCCATGACGGGAAAACCGTCTATTTTCTCTGCGAAAATTGTTTTCGTTTCGGATCGCACGACAGTGAAAAAAACAGACATCATGAAAGAAGTTTACGTGATGGACTTTGATGGCAGAAGAGTTGAGAAACTCACGAGCTTCAATTCGATGGTGATTTCTCCTTCGGTTTCTCCCGACAACACGCGGATCATGTTCTCGCTTATCTCTGCTCACAAGGAAACTTCACGCAATCGCGTACGTACGATCAAGAATAACGATCTCAAGATGTATGACCTTCGCACGAGAACTGTTTCAACTGTTTCAGCAAAACCCGGGATCAATTCCGGCGCGATTTTTGCGGCGAGAGGGAATTCGATTTACCTCACACTTTCATTCTCAGGAAACGCTGATATTTATGAAATGGATCTGGGCACCGACAGCATGAAGAAACTCACCACTCATTATGGTGATGATGTCGATCCCTCGGTCACACGCGATGGAACTCTCATGGCGTTTCTCTCGAATCGTCCGGGCCGCGCTCACATCTACACGATGGATCCGTCTGCACCTGAGAAAAGCGTGAAGAGAATCTCTTTTGTGGGGCAGTTCAACGCCACTCCACGCTTCTCACCGGACGGAAAAGAAATCGTTTTCTCTTCGTGGGTGGATAGTGGGTTCGATCTCTACCGCATCGACAGCACCGGAAACAATCTCTCGCGTCTCACGAAGAACTTCGGCTCAAATGAGGAGCCTGTCTTCTCACCAGATGGAGAATTCATTGTTTTCACCTCTAAGCGTATGGTTTCACGAGAGAAAGCGGCCCAGGATGTCTACATTATGAACAGGGAGGGTGAGATCGTAGGCCAGTTAACCAATAACTTCGGCCGCTGCTTCTCTCCGCAGTGGACTAACATTTTGAAATAACTAAGAAAATCGAAGAAACTTTAAACACCGCACCAAAATAGTCTTGTAAATTTTTCAGACAAATTGTAATATCTCCCTAGTAACGCACTGTGTAATTTTTAATCAGTTTAACTGAACATGTGTAAAGGGGATCTTATGAAAACTGCTTCTATCCACAACGAACTGGCGACTCTTTCGACAACACTTCTCTCTAACTTAGATGAAGTTGTGTTTTTCTCGAAACTCTCTGGCTTCATTCAGGAGATCTCAGGTGAGCATAAAGTTCTCGGATTCGAAGTACTTAACGATGGTTCAACTCTTCTTATCTCTGAAAACGGCAAAGGTTTAAGCACTCCTAAGTCTCTCCAGAAGGGCCAGGGGCTGTCAGGATATGTCGCTCGTATGAAGCGCGCTTACTACTCTAACTCTGTAAAACGCGATCCTATCGCTTCAAACGGTCTTCGCGAAGACTGCATCGAAGCTGAGCTTTGCCTCCCTATTATGGTGGAAGGTTCAGTGATCGGTACGATCAACATTCAATCAACTAAGAAAGACAGAAACTTCAATGATTCAGATATCGCATCTCTCAATGATCTTCTGAATGAGCTTCATTCTCCGATCCGTAACATGCACCTCTATCTCATGGCGAAGCACCTCAATAAAGAGCTTCAGACTCGTATTGAAGCAAAAGAAAAAGAACTCTCTAACCGTACGAACATCCAGGTTTCTAAAGGACACTTCGACGATAACTCTCAGATGATTGGTCTGTCGAAAAACTTCCTCGAAGTAGTACAGATGGCGAAGAAGATCGCTTCTCAGGACTTCCCGGTTCTTCTCGAAGGCGCTCACGGTGTAGGAAAGAAAATTCTCTCGAAGAAAATCCACACATGGTCAGGCCGCAAAGGCGGATGTGTTGTCGCAACTTGTTCAGCAATGTCAGAGTCTCAGCTTGATCGCGAAATCTTCAGCTCAAAAGGTCTGATGGTTCAGGCGAATGGCGGAACACTGATTCTCGATGATATCGGTTCAACTTCTCACCACATCCAGACGAAGCTTCTTCGTGCTCTGGTTTCAGGTGAAATGGTTACTGTTGATACTGAAGAGAAAGTAGCTCTTAACGTACGCATGATTGGTATCTCAAAAGTTCTTCTGAAGACCCTGGTTGAATCAGGTTCATTCAAAGAAGATCTTTATTACCGCCTCAATACTGTTGCTCTCAAGATCCCAAGTCTGAAAGAGCGCCAGGAAGACATTAAAGTTATGGCAGAGTTTTTCCTGAACTTCGGTAAGTCAGAGTCTAAAGTTCTCACTTCAGGTGCGATCGAAAAACTCAGCTCTTACTTCTGGCCAGGTAACGCTCACGAACTGAAAAACATCATGGAGCGCACATATATCCTCACTGATGGTCAGTACATTGAAGCATCTCACCTCCCGGAATTCGCTCAGGAAGTGAAAGTAGAAGTGGCACCAGTGAAGCAGTCATATATTGAGTTCACACTGTTTGATCTTGAGAAGAAGCACATCATTGACACTCTTGATCATCTTGGTGGGAATAAGACGAGAGCAGCTAAGGCCCTTGGAATCACTGTGAAAACTCTTTATAACAAGCTTCACAGCTATGGTTTGATCGAAGCTCGCGAACAGTAACCACGCGGTGGCCGGATATTATTGATAAAACGTAACTGAAAACGTAAAATACCAAGACCAGGAGCCCATATGTCTAAGATGATGACGACACCAGCAGCAGGAACAGACGATAAAGCAGCTGTAGCACCAGAAATAATGACTCTTAAGAACTTCCGTTCAAATGGTGACATTGAAAATTTCTACCGCTACATCCATGAAAATGGTCTGCGCCGTGAAGCCTTCATGCTCATGGAATACGCTCTCTCGAAAGTTGCCAAGGCCCGCAAAGGCAAGCGCGCAGCTAAAACACTTCAGTAACAAACTCAATGAGAGGTTCATGGTTGAACCTCTCTTCTTTTTGAAAAGACAAGACTAAGACATGGAAGTATCGCCGAAACAACGCATCGTTTTCGATCCCCTCTACGGATTCATCCTCCTCACAAATTTAGAATGGGAAATTATCCACACTCCTTTTTATCAGCGTCTTCGCTGGATCAAGCAGTTGGGATTTACCTTTTATACTTTTCCTGGTGCTGAACATTCCCGCTTCGGACATTCGATCGGTGTGATGTTCAATGCTCACAAGATTCTTCAGCGCCTTAAGCGCTCGGTATCTGAGGAAGAACTTTTCGACGACAAAGTTCAGTCGGTGGAAAAAGATTTCCATCAATCGATCCGACTCGCGGCTCTTCTGCATGATCTTGGCACATTCATGTTCTCTCACACGACCGAGATGGCCTACATCCGTTACGGTGATACGACCCATGAAAAGAACGGCAAGGGTCATCCCGATGATCATGAGCATCTCGGCTCCTACATCATTAAGAACACGGATTACGAAGGTGGAATTACTTTCATCCTGAAAAAATACCGTCTCGATCCCCAGAAAATTTCCAATCTCGTGAAAGGAATTGATCCGTCAGTTCTCGCCAATCAGATTCTTCATTCGGAAGTGGATTGCGATCGGATGGACTATCTCCTCCGCGATGCTCACTATTCGGGAATCAAGTACGGAACCTACGACCGCGATTATCTTCTTCATCACTTCCGGGTGGCGACAGTTAATGGACATGAAATTGTGGCGATCAATCACAATGCCCTTCATGCGGTGGAAGATTTTCTCATGGCCCGCTTCGCCTGGTACTCACAAGTGGTGAGATCGGCGCGTGGGGCACGCTTTGATGCAATTGCCGAAGAACTCTGCTTCTACATGCTCGAGAAAGGAAAAATTTATACTTACTCGCAGCTGATGGACATGATCCAGCATGATCCCCACAAGTTTTATACATTCAATGATCAGTACTTCATGCAGCAAGTTCACCATCACTACACAAGCGGTTCATTTGATAAGAATCCACGCATAAAAGACATTGCTCATTGTCTCCTGTTTGCGAAAGCTCCGCGCACAATCCGCTGTGAGGAATTCAAGCAGAG
>JAYVHR010000099.1:0-3328 GCA_043771075.1 Bacteriovoracaceae bacterium | reverse complement strand
AAGTCATTCATGCTGGATGACCATTTCAAGATCGATTTTCTTTCTGACTTAACTGCCTATGATAATCAGGACGGAGAAGACGGCGAAAAAAGATTCGTTGTTGTTTATCAGCTCTACTCACTCGAAAAACATATCCGCATTCGCATCAAAGCTGCAGTTGATCTCAATGAATCAGCGGAAACAATCACTGACATCATGCCGGCCGCGAACTGGCTCGAGCGCGAAGCTTTCGATCTCTACGGAATTAACTTTAACGGTCACCCGAACATGAGAAGAATCATGATGGATGAACGCTTCGTTGGTCATCCGCTGAGAAAAGAATATCCGATCAAGCAGCGCATGGGCTTTGACGACAACGTTCAGTTCCACCTCGGAGGCCACGCGCTTCATGTGGACAACACTCTCTTAGAGGACGGATCCCCAGCGGATACTGCCGCTCTTCCGGAAGGGGGAAAGTAATATGACTACACCGAAGACAAATGTTCATACGCTTCAGGATTTTTATAACCCGAACGTTTTAATTAACCTCGGACCTTCTCACCCGGCCATGCACGGAACCCTCCGGGTTATGTGTCGTGTGAATGGTGAGACGATTGAAGACGCGGCCTGCGAGATTGGTTACCTTCACCGCGGGATTGAAAAACTCGGCGAAACAAAAAACTATCACCAGTGGATGGTTTACACGGATCGCCTGAATTACTGTTCAGCTCTCAACAACAACATTGCTTACGCGATGGCGGTTGAAAACCTCATGAACATCACACCGACTGAGCGTTGTCAGTACATCCGTGTGATCTGCATGGAGCTCTCAAGAATTATCGATCACATAATCTGTGTTGCTATTAATGCTCTCGACTTGGGTGCCATGACTGTGTTCTGGCTCCTTTATCACTGGCGCGAAGAAGCTTACACGATGATTGAATCCATGTGCGGAATGCGTTTAACGACGACGTACGCGCGCATCGGTGGCATGAGCTACGATCTTCCGGATGATTTCCTCGAGCGTCTCTGGAAGTTCTGCGAAGAAATGCCGAAAGCTCTTGATGAAGTGGAAGGTCTCCTCACGTCTAACAGAATCTGGATTGACCGCACGAAAGGTGTGGGAATTATCAACAGAGAAGACGCACTTAAGTACGCCTGTACCGGACCAACTCTTCGTGCTGCCGGAGTTGATCACGATCTTCGCCGTGACCGTCCTTATTATATGTATCCGGAACTCGAGTTCGACGTGGTCGTTGGTTCTAACGGTGACGTTTATGACCGATACCTCATACGTCTCGAGGAAATGAAACAGTCCATCCGCATTCTGAAACAGTGTCACGACAGAATCCCGATGGGACCTTTGTGGGTGAATGATAAGCGCGTTCAGATTCCTGAGAAGATGGACGTGTATACGAAGATGGAAGTCCTTATCCATCACTTCAAGATCTTCATGGAAGGAATTGATGTTCCACCGGGAGAGGCCTACACATGCGTGGAAGGTCCGAACGGAGAACTCGGATTCTATATTGTGAGTCGCGGAGGACCTAAGGCCTGGAGAATGAGAATCAAATCTCCTTCGTTCATGCTGTTCCAGGCCTTCGAACATACTGTGAAAGGCGGGAAGATTCCGGATGCCGTGGCCCACCTCGGATCTGTGAATATTATCGCCGGCGAATTAGATCGCTAGGAGAATCGAATATGTTATCTGAACAAATGAAAACAACGATCAATGGTCTCAGACCTCATTTTCCAACTGAGCAGGCCCTTCTGATTCCTCTCTTGAATGAAATTCAAAATGAGCAAGGATGGGTTTCCATTGAAGCGATGAAAGCGGCTGGAGAATTTTTAAATCTCCCTTTGTCTAAAGTCAGAGAAGTGGCGAGCTTTTACACTATGTACAAGCTTCATCCTCAGGGAAAAGTGGATGTGCAAATTTGCACCAACATCTCTTGCTGGTTAAATGGCGCCGATAAACTGATGGCCTGTGCTTCAAAAAAACTCGGAGTTCATGCGGGTCAAACTACTCCGGATGGAAAATTTACTTTGAATCAGGTTGAATGCCTGGCCTCATGTGGAACAGCTCCGATGCTTACGATGAATGAAGATTATTATGAAAACCTGGATGAAAACTCACTGATAAAGCTTCTCGATCAGGCCAGTGCTGATCTTGATGCGAAAAAAGTTGTGGGAAAAAACACTCGTAAAGAGGGAGTCTGGCCATGATGTACAACAATGAACATTTTGAACCGGTAATAACTCCCAATGTGGATAAGCCAGGTTGTGAAACTTTAGATTTTTATCTTAAAAATGAAAACGGCTACAAGGCCCTTGAGAAAGCACTCAAGATGAAGCCCGCTGAAGTTGTCGATGAGGTGAAAAAATCCAATCTTCGTGGCCGCGGAGGCGCAGGCTTCCCGACGGGAATGAAGTGGTCTTTCATGCCGGCAGCCCCGGTGGATGCCAATGGCAATCCAAAACCAAAATACCTCGTCTGTAATGCCGATGAAGGTGAGCCGGGAACTTTCAAAGACCGTCTTATTTTTACAAAAACTCCACACAGAATGATCGAGGGAATGATCATTGCCGGACATGCGATTGGTTCTGCAAAGGGCTTCGTTTACATTCGCGGTGAGTGGTTCAAAGAAGCTCGCCTGATGAAAAAGGCCATTGATGATGCCTACGCTAAAGGCTTCCTTGGAAAAAATATTCTTGGATCTGGTTTTAATTTTGACCTGGTCATTTACCTAGGTGCCGGTGCCTATATTTGCGGTGAAGAGACTGCTCTTTTGAATTCGCTGGAAGGGAAGCGTGGCGAGCCTCGTCTGAAACCACCATTCCCAGCGCAAGTGGGTGCTTTCGGAATGCCATCGTGTGTGAATAACGTCGAAACTTTTGCTGCCGTCCCGTACATCATTGATCGGGGTTGGGAAAAATACGCCAAGATGGGACCCGAAAGATCTGGGGGCACTCGTCTGATCTGTGTCTCTGGTCATGTGAACAAGCCCGGAGTGTACGAACTTCCGATGAACCTCACGATCAACGAGACTATTGAGATTGCTGGCGGCGTGAAGGGTGGAAAACTCAAAGCTGTTATTCCAGGCGGAGCTTCCGCTCCGATGCTTCGGGCGGACGAGTGTGGATGTAAAACTGACTATGATTCACTCGCGAAAGCGGGAACAATGGCTGGATCGGGCGGACTCATCGTCATGAACGACTCTGTCAATATTGTGGAAGCGACCTACACACTTCTTAAGTTTTATGAGCACGAGTCATGCGGACAGTGTTCTCAGTGCCGTGAAGGAACTCACTGGCTGGCGAGAATGTTTAAGCGCATTCTCGATGGCGG
>JAYVHR010000098.1:0-7328 GCA_043771075.1 Bacteriovoracaceae bacterium | reverse complement strand
TTCGTAACCGACCTCGGAAGCATCAATGGAGTTACGATCGATGGCCAGAAAATCACTCCCAATAAACCGGTTAAGTTTCAGTCTTTTTTTGCTCTCGCTTTCGGCGCTGTCCAGTCACTTATAGTGGATCTTCCTGAAGAAAGAACATCGGTTCAGGTGAACCCCCTTCTTGCGACCACTCTCCCGAAGGAGAAGCCTCGCTCTCAGAAGGCTCCCTCTGCCTCTTCGGCCAAGTCGGTGGATCTTCCGGCGAATATGAAGAAGAACGACGCCGGTAAGAAAGACGAATCGATGAACAATTTCATCGTCCTTTGCGTGTTCGTTATTATCGGGTTTGCCGTGTTCATATTCCGGGAAGAAATCATGAGTCTTCTCGGTTAGTTAGTTCCCCTTCCTCCCCTCACAAAACAAGTGCTTTTTTGCCTTATTTAAGGTAGCCTCTTTCGAAATAAGGCAAAAAGAAGCGTATTTATGATCAAGATCAACCGTAAAGTTGAATATGCCCTGATGGTGCTGAAGCTCATGAAGGGCAGGGGCCATGATGAGCTCACGACCGCCAGAGAAGTCTGCGCTAAATTTCACACTCCCTTCGATACTACTTCGAAGGTCATGCAGCTCATGAATACAGCGGGCCTGCTTCAATCATTAAAAGGTGTGAAGGGCGGCTATACTCTCGCTCACGATCTCACCAATGTTTCTTTCGTTGATCTCGTTCAGTTGATTGAAGGCAAGAGTTTTATGATGGACTGCCATGACCAGGGCCATGGCAAGCCTTGTGAACTCATGCAGAACTGTAACATCGCTCTTCCGATCCGGAGACTCAATGACTACATCATCAATATTTTTTCCACTCTCTCGCTGAATGAACTCCTCGCCGATGACAATCTCCTCGCATTAAAAAGAATGCCGGAGAAAAAAATTGAAAACTGCCCGCTGGTGAATAAATGAAAATAGAAAACAAACTCCAGGACAATTACAAATACGGATTTGTCTCTGACATTGAAAGCGAAGATTTTCCGAAGGGCCTTTCGGAAGAAATCATTACCCTTCTTTCGCAGAAAAAAAATGAGCCGGAATGGCTTCTGGAATACCGCCTCAAGGCCTATCGTCACTGGCTGACACTCACGCATCCGGACTGGCAGTATTGCAAAGTTCCTCCGATTGATTTTCAGGATCTTTACTACTACCGGAAGCCCAAGAAAAAAGATGCTTACCAATCCCTTGATGAGGTGGACCAGGAACTCATTGATACTTTCGAGAAGCTCGGAATCCCACTGACAGAACAAAAACGCCTCATGGGTGTTGCTGTCGATGTGGTCTTTGATTCTGTCTCATTAGGAACAACTCACCAAGCAGACCTGGAAAAAGTGGGAGTGATCTTCTGCTCCATTTCCGAGGCGGTGGAAAAGCATCCTGAACTCGTGAAAAAATATCTCGGAACAGTTGTTCCTTATTCAGATAATTTTTATGCCGCCCTGAACTCTGCCGTTTTCTCTGATGGCTCGTTTGTCTACATTCCCAAGGGTGTCACCTGCCCGCTGGACCTCTCGACTTACTTCCGGATTAATGCCAAGGAATCGGGACAGTTTGAACGGACACTCATCATTGCTGACGAGGGATCTTACGTAAATTATCTCGAGGGCTGTACAGCTCCTCAGCGTGATGAAAACCAGCTTCACGCTGCAATTGTTGAACTTATCACTCTCGACAATGCGGAAATTAAATATTCCACTGTCCAGAACTGGTATGCCGGAGACAAGGAAGGAAAAGGCGGGATTTTTAATTTCGTCACCAAGCGCGGACACTGCAAAGGGAAGAACTCAAAAATTTCCTGGACTCAGGTGGAAGCGGGATCGGCGATTACCTGGAAATACCCAAGCTGTGTTCTCATCGGGGACAATTCGCAAGGATCATTTTATTCCGTGGCACTCACAAATAATTACATGCAGGCCGACACCGGCACCAAGATGATTCACATCGGGAAGAACACAAAATCCACCATCATCTCCAAAGGTATTTCGGCAGAAAAATCACAGAACGTTTACCGCGGCCTGGTTAAAATCATGCCTTCGGCAACCGGAGCAAGAAATTACTCCCAGTGCGACTCGATGCTGATTGGTGACAAGAGCTCAGCGAATACATTCCCGTATATTGACGTGAAAAATGACTCGGCAACGGTTGAGCACGAAGCAACAACTTCCAAAATCAGCGCTGACCAGATTTTCTATCTCATGAGCCGCGGCTTCACTCAGGAAAAAGCTGTCTCGCTCATAGTGAACGGATTCTGTAAGGACGTCTTCAAGACACTTCCGCTGGAATTTTCTGTGGAAGCAGTAAAACTCATCGAAATGAAACTCGAAAACTCGGTAGGATAATATGATTGAAATTAAAAATCTGACTGCGACTGTTGATGGCAACGAAATCCTGAAAGGTATAAATCTCACCGTTAAAAAAGGTGAAGTTCACGCCATCATGGGACCCAACGGTTCCGGCAAAAGTACTCTCTCAAAAATCATCGCGGGCCACCCTGCTTACGAAGTGACCGGAGGAGAGATCAATTATGAGATCAACGGGAAAATGAAAAATCTCCTGGAGCTTGATCCGGCGGAACGCGCTCAGGAAGGGATTTTCCTTGGATTTCAGTATCCGGTAGAAGTGCCGGGTGTTTCCAATTTCACTTTCCTCAAAGAAAGTTTCAACATGATCTGTGAGCACCAGGGTCTCGAAAAGATGGACGACAAGGCCTTCCTTCAGCACCTTCGCGGTAAACTGAAACTCCTCGAGATGAATGAATCGTTTCTTGAGAGATCAGTGAACGAGGGCTTCTCCGGTGGTGAGAAGAAGAAAAATGAAATCCTCCAGATGGCAGTCCTCAACCCCCGTCTGTCGCTTCTGGATGAAACAGATTCAGGACTCGATATCGATGCGCTTAAGATTGTTGCCGGTGGCGTGAATGCCCTCAAGACAAAATTCAACGCTACCATTCTTGTGACCCATTACCAGCGTCTCCTCGACCATATTATTCCCGACCACGTTCATGTTCTCTATAAAGGACAGATCATCAAATCCGGAGACAAGACTCTTGCTCACGAGCTTGAAGCAAAGGGATATGACTGGCTGATTGAAGGAACTAAGAATCAGGAATTATCACGATGAATTTTGACCAGCTCGCCCTGGTGGCGGAAAGAAGATTAAGGCTCGATGAAGGAAAGGAATCCACTTTCCGTAAATCTTTTTTGCAGAAGCTCTCGCTTGAGGGTCTTACGAATAATCTGGGCGGAGATATTTACAAGTTTACGAACATGAAAAGCTTTCTGGAAAAGCTACCCTACGAGCCAAAAAATATACCGGTGGAACTTGACGCGTATCTGGACGACAGACTTCCTACTTTGTTTTTCATTGATGGGGACCTGCAAAACCCTGATCTGAATATCGAAGGGCTCACGACTGAGCTTTACAAAGGAAGACCGGAAGAAGCTCCGACTCACGCCCTGACTAATCTTCACCATGGACTCATGTCTGATGGAGTGAAGATCACAGTTAAAAAGAATACAAAAATTTCCTCACCGGTGAGAATTCTTCATCTCCTTAGTCGCGCAGGGGTTGTCGCTCCGACTGTTATCGTGGAAGCAGAAACGCATTCCGAGTTCACTCTCATCGAAGAAAACATTGCCCTTGATTCGGCCTATGCCCTGACAGCGGAAACTCATGTCCACGTCCGCCCGGGTGCAAAGGTAGAGCATATTCACCTTGAAAAAGGCAGAGCAGAAACTATTCATCACGGGACCACCTACGCCAATCTCGAAAAAGATGCGACTTACCGGAATTTTGTTTTCCATATCTCGGGACACCTGAATCGCCGGAACGTATTCATGAATATGAAAGCTCCGGGCAGTCACGGAGAATCTTTTAATCTTTATCTGACGAATGATTCCGAGCAATCAGACATTTATACTGAACTCAATCATCTCTCTCCGGACACCACATCGGATCAGCTCGCCAAAGGTATTCTCGATGGATCTTCCAAAGGTGTTTTCACCGGGAAAATTCACATTCATCCTGATGCTCAGAGAGTGAATTCCGGCCAGTTAAATAAAAATCTTATCCTTTCAAAGAAAGCTCAGGTTCATTCACAACCCCAGCTCGAAATTTTTGCTGATGATGTGAAATGCTCTCACGGATCAACCACCGGTCAGCTCTCTCCCGAAGAAGTTTTTTATTTTGAATCGCGGGGAATCCCTCTCGAGAAAGCAAAAACCCTTCTCGCTCACGGCTTTGGTCTGGAAGTTGTCTTGAAAATTCAGAATAAGACAGCGAGAGAACTCACGAGCACGCTGGTCCTCGAAACACTGAAAACAAAATTCAATCTGGGAGGGAAAGCATGAACCTCATAGAAAATAATCCTTTCCGGAAAGATTTCCCGGTCGCAGATCAGACTATCCAGGGAAAACGCCTCGCCTATCTTGATAGTGCCGCGACAACTCTGAAGCCCCTGATCGTCATAGATGAGCTCGATCGCTACTATCGCCAGGAAACAAGTAATGTTCACAGGGGCCTCTACTGGCTCTCGGAAAATGCGACGACGAAGTTTGAATCGACCCGCGACAAGATTTCCACACTCATTAACTCTCCTGACCGAAAACAGGTCATCTTCACAAAAGGGACAACAGAGTCCGTTAATCTTGTGGCCTCAAGCTACGTGAGAAACTTCCTGAAAGCGGGAGATGAAATTCTTGTCTCGCAGATGGAGCATCACTCGAATATTGTTCCCTGGCAGTTGATCGCCGAAGGCGCTGGTATTATTCTGAAGGTCATTCCCATAAATCAAAATGGTGAAATACTGATGGAGGAGTACAAAAAACTCCTTACGCCAAAAGTAAAATTCGTCTCCGTCGTTCATGTTTCCAATGCTCTCGGAACTATCAATCCCGTTAAGGAAATGATTGCCCTCGCTCATAAGAATGGAGCGAAAGTCTTCATCGATGGCGCCCAGGCCGTCACTCATCTCAAAGTTGATGTGCAGGATCTGGATGCTGATTTCTACGCTTTCTCCGGCCACAAGATGTTTGGTCCGACCGGTGTGGGAATTCTCTACGGTAAAGAAAAACTTCTCGAGGAAATGCCTCCCTACATGGGTGGCGGAGACATGATTGATGTCGTGACCTTTGAAAAAACGACTTACAATTCACTTCCCCATAAGTTTGAGGCCGGAACACCTTCCATTGCTTCCGTCATCGGTCTCGGCAAAGCGGTCGATTATATCAATCAGGTGGGTCTATCAAAAATTCATGAAGTCGAGGAAGAACTCCTTCGGTATGGAACAGAGAAACTCTCCACCATCCCAGGTCTTAAAATTTACGGGACGGCCGCGAATAAGGCTTCTGTCATTTCCTTCGGCATAGAAGGTCTTCATCCACAGGATATTGCCACTCTCGTGGATAAAGATGGAGTGGCAATCAGAACCGGCCATCACTGCGCTCAACCACTCATGAAATTTCTCGGAGTTCCCGCAACCTGTCGCGCTTCGTTCTCCCTTTATAACAACAAAGAAGACATTGATCAGCTCTACCGGGCACTCATCAAGGTCAAAAATATTTTTAGCTAGAGAGTGAATTATGGAAATCATCGTACAACCGACACCAAACCCGAATGCCCTCAAGTTTATCACTGAAAAAGATGTGAAGACGGAAGGGAAAGTCTCATTCAAGACTCCGCAGGATTGCCGGGAAGTTCCGCTTGCTGCCGCTTTGTTTGATCTTCGCGGCGTGGATCAGATTCACTTCTTCCAGAACGTGATCACTGTTTCTAAATTCAGTTTTGAGGATTGGGAGTCTCTCGAGCCAGCGATCCAGACTTGTATTGAAAGCTTTATCGATGATCACAATCCGGAGTTCAAAGTATTTGATCCGGAAGCTGACAGAAGAAATAATCTTTCACCTGAGCTTCGCAAGGTGGAAGAAATTCTCGACAAGCGAATTCGTCCGGGACTTCAGGGTGATGGCGGAGATCTTGTCGTAAAAGATTTTAAGGACAACGTCCTCATCGTAAAATATCAGGGCGCTTGCGGAACATGTCCGTCATCCACCACCGGCACTCTCGAAGCAATTCGGTCAATTCTCAGAGATGAAGTGAACCCGGATATTGAGGTGTATCTCGCCCCGGAAGTCTAAACGCCAAACTCTCCGGCCATAAGTGGCCGGAGCTTAAGAAAATCTCCCTCTTAACCCCTTGAAATATTGTTCCCGCCTTTTTTCCCTCTAAGATGTAATTCTTTGTCTTCCGAAGAGATGCCACTGAGGTTTATCTGATGAGGGTTCTGCTCCTTCTATTACTCTGTTCTATTTCCCCATGGGCAAATGCCCAGGGTGACATCAATAAGATTGTGGGGAGCCTTCAGTGCCCATGAAGCTTATTCTTCTTCTCTCTTTTCTCTTCGGGATCTCCGTGGCCCACGCGGGCCCGCTCATGAATCGTATTACTCAGCTCGAAGAACTCCAGCAAAGAATCAGAACTCAGTGTCTCAATAATCCGAATCGCGCTGAAGTCCGAGTTGTGATCAACGGAGCGACACTTACCTGTGCCCATTTAGTCGTTCTCGCTAACCGTCTTCGGAATCAACTCCAGGAAGACGTCACTGAACTTCAGGAATCCTGCGATCAGAATCCACCAGGACAACCTCAGCGTCTGGCCCGCGACGCTGCTGCAGTAACAGCGGCCGTTGCCTGTCGTCCGGTTTCAACCGATGCTCAATGTCTTCCGCTTTATGCCTGTGCTGCATTTACCATGACCAATCCCCTGGCCACATTAATCGGTGGGGCCCAAAGGCTTGCCGGAAACAGAAACTCTTGTCTTGCTCGCGGAGCAAGTGCTGCTCCCGGATGTTTACAAAACGTCGTGAAAGGAATTTTTGACTCGATCTGGGGACTTCTTTCACTCATCTGGGATGTGGGTAAGGCCGCTGTGAGAAGTATCGGCGAATGGACCGGTCTCATTCGTCGTCAGGAAAGATCTTCTTCAGAACGATTGATGGCCGCTCAGCAAGCGGGCCCCGGATTTATCCGCAGATTTATTTCAAATCCTGCTCAGGTCATGAACCAGATGATCACTTCGATGTTCAACGGTATTAAAGAAGCCGCGATGAACAGCTATGGTTGTGAGTCATGGGCAGGAGCTCCGTTTGTCTCAAGTTGCTTAAGACCAATGACCAACTGGAACTGTGCCAGTTGCCAGCAGAAACTTCAGCTCATGTGCGGAGTTGCGGGATTCGCCATCGGTGAAATTGGAACCGCGCTCTTAACCGGTGGACTCGCGGCGGGAGCTAAATTTGT
>JAYVHR010000097.1:0-6092 GCA_043771075.1 Bacteriovoracaceae bacterium | reverse complement strand
GTATCGGCACCGATTTCCCGCTGGGTAATACGGGCCTTGAGCGGATTATGAATGTATTCGACGGGATCTTCGAGAGTCAGGACATGCACGGCCGAAGTTTTGTTGATAAAATTGATCATCGCTGCGAGTGTGGAGGATTTCCCTGAACCCGTGGCACCTGTCACAAGCACAAGCCCGGCGTTGGCACTGGCGATTTTGTTAATCACGGGAGGAAGTTTCAACTCTTCTGTAGTCGGAACTTTGTCACTGATCAAACGGAGAATGAGTCCGAGTTTCCCCTGATAGCGCATGAGATTGTAGCGGACACGGCAAACGTTCGGTACAGCGAAAGAACCATCGTGCTCTTTAATCTTATCCAGATTCGCCAATACCTCAGGATCGCGGATCATGATATTGCAGACGAGTTTCAGATCATCATTTGTGAGTGGATCGAACTTTACGGGAACCAGATCCCCGCGCAGACGGAAACATGGTTTCTCCTCTGTACGAAGGTGAATATCGCTCACGCCTGAGGCGTTCGCTGATTTCACCATGTTAAAGAAAGTTTCTTTGGTGATAGCCATGTTTTTAACTCTTTGATTCCATTTACCTTAGTATCGTAAGATTTTGGATTCAGGTTTAGACTTACTTTCCCCTGATTGATCCAGTCAACTTTAGTAACATCTGGAAAATCCGAACTGTAGTCAGATGAACTATTGGGAAACAGAAGACTTGATCTTCGACGGGGATGAATACTTCGATCGATTGATTCAAGACATTGAGGCCGCACAGAATTCCATCACTGTTGAGGTGTATATCTTCAATGATGATCTGTTGGGAAGAAAGCTGGCCGCTCATTTGGTGGCCGCACAGATACGTGGCGTGAAAGTTCAGGTGATTGTAGACGGTGTCGGCTCCTATGATTTTTACGAACGACTAAGCGGTCTTCTGGAAAAGAAAGGCGTGCAGGTTAAGACTTACAATCCCCTTCCCTTTCTCCATCCATTCTACGGGAAAGTGAATTTCACCCGGAAAATGGAGATTTATCTCCTGAGACTTCTTCGACTTAACAAACGCAATCATCGCAAGATTGTCACGATCGATGAAAACATCATGTACACCGGAAGTTTTAACTTCGCAGTCGAGCATACAAGTTTTCACCACACTGGGGCCTGGAAAGATGTCGGGATACGTGTCAGTGGCGAGATGGTGAAATATGCAGTCCTTAACTTCAAGCGCAACTGGCGCCTGAGAGATTACTACCGCTACAAAAAACAGTTGAAGAAATTACCGCGCTCTAACTGGCGTCAATCACCACTCAGGATGAATCATACTCTCTCGATGAAGAGATACTTTTATAAGAACTTCCTTAACCGGATTCACCGTGCGCAAAAACGAATCTGGTTCGTTACACCTTATTTTATCCCCCGGAGACGCATCATCCGCCTCCTCGGACAAGCCGCTGAACGCGGCGTGGATGTGAGGCTTCTTACCACTCTCAAAACTGACGTGAAGATCTTCCGGGCGCTTCAGTTCTTTTACTATCCTTACCTGCTTAGTAAGGGAGTCAAAGTTTTTCAATATTCAGATACCATCCTTCATGCCAAAAATTATATAATTGATGACTGGATGACGGTTGGCTCGACCAATCTTAATCACCGCAGTCTGATTCATGACCTGGAAGTTGATCTGGTGGTGCAGACCGAAGACAACATCAAAGAAATGGAAAAAAACTTTCTGGGAATGACTGAAAAACTTGAGTTAGTTTCGCTGGAAAACATGAAGGGAAGAACATTCGCAGACAAATTTATTACCAGGCTTTATTTTATTTTCAGATATTGGTTGTGACATGAAAATCAGGATTCTTTCGTACAATATTCACAAGGGCTTCTCGATTACCAATCAGGAATTTGTCCTGGCCCGGATCCGGGATGCCCTTCGCGAACTTAATGCTGATATTCTTTTCCTCCAGGAAGTCCTCGGTGATCATTCCGAAGTTCCCATTAATGGATGGAATACTGCGGCCCAGTTTGAATTCCTCGCAGACTCCGTCTGGCCGCATTTCTCCTATGGGAAAAATGCCATTTATCAGGAAGGACATCACGGGAATGCAATTCTCTCCAAGTTTCCGATCGTGAGCTGGTCTAATCACGTGATCTCAACTAATCGTCTCGAGCAGCGGGGGCTCCTTAAATGTCATGTGCAGATTCCGGGAATTCCAAAAGATCTGGTTCTGGCGAACACTCATCTAGATCTCACGCAAACAGGTCGCGATAAGCAGACTGACATGATTATCCGCCATATGCTCGAAGAGGGAGATTCTCCCTGGGTGATGGTCGGAGATTTTAATGACTGGAATAAAAAAGTTTCACCGGCGATTGAGAGCCAGCTCTCAAGTAAGGAAGTCTTCCGTCACCTGCATGGAAGTTATCCCAAGACTTTTCCCTCTTTCCTGCCGATGCTTTGCCTTGACCGTGTCTTTGTCCACAAAGTCACTCCTGTCTCTGCAGTTGCCCTCTCAGGCAAGCAGTGGAGAAAACTTTCAGATCATTTACCGCTTTTAGTGGAAATTGAACTTCTCTAGGAATTGACCGTGAATTTCTGTCCACCCGCAAAGCCATAGCAGGGTCCGACAAATTTAATTTCGTCATTGTTGACGACGATACCGGCACCATCTGGGCACGCATAAATAACTTTTTTCTTCGTGCGGGAATATTTCCGGAAGACAGCATCGTAGCGGGCCGAATTCTTGAAGTGCGGAAAGAAAGCAAAGTCCAGAAGATGCATTGCCGAGAGGTTTTTCACGTTGACGAAGTTTTCATCCCGATCGAACTCCGGATAAGCGGCCATATCAATATTTTCTGTCATGAGAATTGCGCCGGCAGAAAGTCCGGTCAGAACTCCTCCCTTCGCGGCATATTTTCTCAGTTCCGGCAGAAGCTTGGCCTTCCGGAGTGAGTTCAGGAAATAGAATGTATTCCCACCAGAGAGGTGAATGGCGTCACTTCTCATCACTTCCTGGAAAATAATCCGGTCGAAAGGAACATCCACTGGAAAATGAATGAAGCGCGATATTTTAAAACGTGAATAGTGTTTAACGAATGCCTTGAATTCCTGCTCAGATAAGTAGGAAGACGACGGGATGAATGTCACCACCGGATTTTTTTTATTCAGTAAATCGAGGTAGGAGCGGTCAAGGGCGCGATTATCTTTTTCTAATCCACCGCTATAGAGAACAAGCTTCATAGCCCCTCACGGCACTCACGGACAATCGAGGTAAACCCTTTCATGATAATCCGGTGCCGTTCCGGAACTTCAGAATTCTCAGACTTCTGATCCGGATCAAGGTTTTGATAAGAAGAGAACTGTTCAGTCAGAAGATACAATTCCTCGGCCGTCAGCTTCGGCCTCATTTTCTGAACTTTCTGAACGATGAAAGAAATCGAATCGCCTGTCACGCGGTCATAGCGGTTAATCACTGATGAACGCATAGTGAGCTCAAGCAGAAATTGCGAACGGGTCACGTTGGCATGTTTCTCAAGGGATCTCACGAGCGACATATAAAGGGACTGGAAGCGCTTGATCTGTTTGACCTTAAGAACTGTAAGTCGAAGATCTGATCTCTTGGCGTAAGAAGACTTAATCACTTCAAGGAATTCCTGCGGATTAAGTTCAGAGCCGCGGGTGAGATAAATCTGCGGAAGCTCGCGCAGGATATCGCGCATGCAGTAAATCGCATCGCGGTTGATACCATCAGCAACTTTATAAATTCCACGTTTCGATTTCGCGCGCTCAAAGTAACTGAAGACCTTGCGGAACTTCGTCACGACCGGAAGATGCTCTTTCAAGAGATAATCCTGGTGTGCTTTCTTGAATCCGATTCTCTGAAGAAGATTTCTGTTCTTACAGAAAATGAAGTGCTTATCAAAATATTCAAGGTGGGGATCTTTCCGGAACTGGGAAAGACTTTTCTTTTTCTTGGTCGAGAGGAAATCAGCGATCTGGGCAAAGCACTGGACGATGTAGCGAGCTTTCTGGCGCTGTTCAAGAATCGATGTTGAGAAGCGCTGGACATCATCATAACGGTATTCTGCGTGGAAGAGACCGAACTGACGGATCGATCCGTAGTCGATGATTCCGCCATCCATCAGGATGTTATCACCATCCCAGTCAAGCCAGCAGAAGATGTATTCATCTTCGAATTTGGCGGCTGTTTCTGCGAAAGATTTTGCAACCTGACGGGCGAGATAATGGTATTTTTCTTTCTCAGTCTTAAACGTTGTCTGTTCCCAAGCCTTGTTATCCATCTGGCGCTTGCAGAAATGATCGGCCACCTGTTTCAGTGTCTCGAGATTGTTCTGCTTAAGATGACCCAGAAAATGCGAAGGGCGGATGAGATTCGGATTCGCGCGGACATTGATTGAAATGCCCTTATCGTATTCAACAATCGCGAGCACCCGCTCTGTCTTGAATCCGTTCTTGCGAAGGACTTCCGAGAAGAACAGTGTCTCGAGACCCTCTCCTACTTCAGAAAGGCCGCAGCCGTAAGAAATAGAAGGATCCCCTGTCTGATAAAATTTCTTATTGATGTTACAGGCCGGAGAAAGTTTTGTTCCACCGGTTCCGCAGCTTGAAACATCCCACGTCATACCATTGTGACGGATATTTCCGTTCCAGATCGTGCGGCCATCACCGGAAGTTCTTCCCGATTTATCCGGATGCTGGAGCTGGAGATAACGGGTCGCCATGAATGTGTGAGGATAGATTTCATCTTCAGGGTATTTCAATTCGTTGATGAGATCGTATTCATTGATGATGACGATGCTGAAAGTGCGAAGAATTTCTTTTTCGAGTTCAGGATTCAGTTTTTCTTCGTGATTCCTGGGAAGAAGACCCATATCTTTGGCGAGGGAGTAATTGAAATAGGAAACCTTACCACCCTTCTTGTAACGGGCCTTGTACTCGACTCTGCCCCCAGGAACAGTATCTTTAAATTGATGTTGCCCATTGATGCGGGAGAAGGCTCCGTAGGACCGGTCGGGGGATTCGGATGGTGATTTCTTGACTTGGTTCATCGGGCTTCTTTCTTCCTTGAAATGAGGCCTAAATAAATAGCTTAGAATTAGTATAAGACTAATTCCGGCAGACTAGTAACTAATTCTTGTAGGCAAATCTCTCCTAATCCGGACTGGTTCGATCAAGCAGCGCGATGAATTCTTTTCGCCAGCGGCCATTATCCACATGAAAAGCAGAAATATGAGGGGCGTTTTCGATATGCCAGTACCATTTTTCTTTTGTCGCAATATTTTTATAGATTCGTTTTCCGAATTTCGCGGGCATCACATTATCTTTGCCGCCAGTGATAACTAGTGTCGGCCAGGTGATCTTTTGAAACACATCTTCTGATGAATATTTATCCGAGATGAGTGGATACGCCAGTGGTGAAAATGGCCACAGGAACCAGACCGAGCGAAGTTTGTCCGCTGCGATTTCTTCATAAGAGGAGAAGGTAGAATCCTGCACTATAAGGGTGATTTTATCTTTCCCTTTAAAATCCGGAACGGCCCTTAAAGAAATTGCCCCTCCAAGACTTTGTCCAAAAACAACAAAATGCTTTCCACCGGCACTTTCATGAAGCTCCAGCGCTTTTTCTAAAGCGGCTTGTGAATCCAGATAGATTCCATCCGGATTGGAGACTCCTTCTGAGAGCCAGTATCCGCGGTAATCAAAGGTAAAAAGGTTGTAGCCTTCGTTCACGAGCCACGCGAGTGCCAGAAAGTGGCTGGAGATGTTTTCTGCGTTCCCATGGAACTGCACAATTGTTCCTTTCGATTCGCCCCGTGATTTCAGGAACCAACCATGGAGTTTTGTGCCGTCACTGCTTTTGAAATAAACGTCTTCATACGCAAGCTTGAAGGTCTCGGGTTTAAAAAACTGCCTGTCAGAGGGCTGATAAAAGAGATTCGTACAGGAGGTCAGTATGAGTAAAAGAATGATCTTCATCGTTTCTTAACCTACCTTAACAATTGGCCGTGGCAAGATGCAAGCAAGAGGTACATATGAGAATCATGGTAAAACTCAGTTTCATCATTTTCAGCCCGGTCATGGTCATG
>JAYVHR010000096.1:0-13562 GCA_043771075.1 Bacteriovoracaceae bacterium | reverse complement strand
TAGTTCCCTTTCTCTTCGAAATCGCGGAACACATCCGAACCATCATTACCTGGACAGAGAAGAACCGTGTCACCAGTTCTCGATTTCTGATACGCCAGTAAAACTGCCTCGTCAAAAGAGCCCACGAGATAGGTCTGGGTAACATCACCCAGAACCCGATTCATGGTTTCTTTCACTTCGCCAACGAGAACGAGAACGCGAACTTTCTCGCGGATGATATTGGCATATTTATCGAAAGGAATGCCTTCCATTTCTTTACCGCCCGCAACCAGAATGACGGGATCCTTGAATGCTTCAAGAGAGATTTTGAGTTCTTCCATCGTTTCAGACTTCGAATCGTTGTAGAAACGAACGCCATTTTTTTCAACAACAAACTCCAGACGATGAGGAATGCCGGGGAATTTCTCAATACAGTGCTGGATAGCCTCATCTGAAACCTTAAGGGCCTTACAGGCAGTCATAGCTGCCATGAGGTTCTCACGGTTATTCACACCAACAATTCTCATGTCAGTAACTTTAAACTCAGAGTGATAGTGGATATTCGAGTGAATGCGCTTGTCATGGAAATGCGTTCCCTGAATTTCAGCGATCACACCCATAGTGACGAAAGATTTACGTGAGTACCAGAAAGTCTGTGCCTGAGCAGAACGAAGAACTGAATTCGAAGCAAGCTTATCAAAGTTCACAACGAGATAGTTTTCCGGACCTAGATTTCTGGCGACCTTGAGAGCTGTATCCAGATATTCCGCAGAAGACTTGAAACGTCCGAGGAGATTTTTTTCTTCGAGGTTGGGATAAACTGCGAGAACCGGCTTGAAGTTATCAATCGTCTGGAGCTGCTGCGGAGAAACCTCCACGACAACATAATCAATTTCTTCTTTATTCGGGAGTGAAAGGAAGTTGATGAATGGCTCATCAGAAGTCCCGCCAACAAATACGTTTTTCTTATCCACTTTCAGGGTGAAGCCGATCATGTGCGAAGTGATAGTGCGTCCATGAGATCCGCAAACAGCGATAACCGGTTTCTTACAATTCTCGTAGGCAAACGCGAAATCAGAGCAGACTTTTCTACCATGCTCACGGGCCACACGAAGCTGTGGAAGATTCGGATCAACGTTTGAAGAATAAACAATGAGGTCTGCCTCAATGAAGTCTTCATCCTTATGCTCTCCGAGAGTCATTTGTGGTGTCGGGTTGATTTTCTTCAGACGCTTCACCTGTTTGTTCAGGTCGAAGATAGGTTTGATATCTGTAACTTTGATATCGCAACCAAGCTGTGTGAAGAGGTGAATGAGCGCGAAGCCGGTCTTACCCAGACCAACTACGAGAACCTTCTTGCCTTTATACTGTTCCATGGGGACTCCTTATCTCAATTTCAATGTAGCGAGTGCGAGAATCGCAAAAATTAAACTCACGATCCAGAAACGCACGATGACCTTAGTTTCCGGCCATCCCAATAATTCGAAGTGATGATGAATCGGCGCCATTTTGAAAATCCGCTTACCGCGGGTCTTGAAAGAAGCAACCTGAAGAATGACGGAAACGGCTTCGATAACAAAAATCCCGCCAATCAAAACGAAAAGGAATTCGTTCTTGGTGAGTACAGCAATTGTTCCGAGGCATCCGCCAAGTGAAAGTGAGCCAACGTCCCCCATGAAAATTTCAGCCGGGTAAGCATTATACCACAGAAACCCTACACCAGCTCCGATGAGTGCACCGGAAAGAACCAGAAGCTCTCCAACATCAGGAACGTGCGGGATGAAAAGATATTCTGACATTTCAATGTGTCCGGAAACATAAGCGAGCATGCCAAGTGTAGCCGCAGAAATAATTGTGGGTCCGATCGCCAGACCATCAAGACCATCTGTCAGGTTCAGAGCATTCGATGAACCAACGATCACAAAAGCTGCAAATGGAACGTACCACCATCCCAGATCGATCAACTCAGTCTTAAAAAAGGGAAAGTAGAGTTTGGAATCAGTGACGTTAAACTTGATCATGATGAAGGACGCAAGAAGTGCCGTCGCAAATTGCCAGAGCAGTTTTTGTCTCGCACTCACACCCTTGGTGTTTTTCTTGAGAATCTTCATATAGTCATCGAGACCACCCAGGAAGAAATAAGAAATGGTGACGAAAAGTGTGATGAGAAATGGAAACGATACAAAGTTTCCACAAATCGCACAGGCGAAGACGGCACTACCGAGAATGAAAACTCCGCCGAAAGTCGGAGTTCCTTTTTTCTTTTTATGAGATTCAGGCCCTTCTTCACGGATAATTTGTCCGAACTGACGAAGTTTCATGTACGCGATGAAGCGTTTTCCCCAAAAAATGGAGACGACGGTAGCGATAAGAAAAGCCAGGAAAGATCTGAAAGTAATGTACTTAAAGATATTAAATAGATGGCTTGATTGACTCAGTGGGTAAAGCCAATGATACAGCATGTTTATCCCTTCAAAAAAGATAAACTTAAGTTATAGCGAAATGCGACCGCAATTGTAAAGAGCGCGGGGCCTATTTCGTGATTTTGGCCATAGCGTTAATGGGTGCTGACCTTCAGGTCAAAAAGGGTCTCGAGCTGAATGCCGCGAGAACCTTTGATGAAGTGAATTGCATATTGCTTCAAGCAACGACTGCGATACTCATCCTTAAATTGAGAGCTTCCCTCACGGGAGTTCCCTTCCGGGAAACCTTTCTTATAAAAATCAGAAAAGCGTCCGACGAAATACGCATTAGAAAAGCCAAGCTCTTTCACATAACGTCCAACTTCCTCGTGATACGCCGGAGTGTTATCGCCCAATTCATACATGTCGCCGAGAACAATGCAGGCATCTTTCAAGCTGATGCCTTTGGCAATCAGGCTGTCTTTGAATCCAAGGAGTGCTGCCTTCACTGAAGAAGGATTGGCATTATAGGCATCCAGAAAAACTTCTTTTCCTTCATAACTCATCCATTGCGAGCGATTGGCCGTTGGCTTAAATGTTGAAGCAGCTTCAATTAGTTTAGTTTCTCTATCCGGAAAGAAGTGAGTTGCGATGAAAAGGCACGTGATGAGATTTAAATTATTATGGCGACCAGTGATATGTTCATTGATGGCAGTAAGAGTTTTACCTTTGTACTGAATGCTCGCGCCATTCTTCAAAAGTGTGATCTTCGCTTCTGCATCTGCACTTTCGCCATAGCTTACTGAACCAGATGTATTTTCCAGCGTTTTAAGAAATGAATCGTCTTTGTTAATTAAATAAAAACCAGACCCTCTCGTCTCATCTTTAACTGTATGATAGAGCAGTCCTTCTTCCAGGAAAACTTCCTTCTCTCCGCCAAAAAACTCCAGATGCGTGGCACCAATATTCGTGGTGAGTCCGGCATTCGGGCCGGCAATGTCACAGAGAACTTTTATTTCGCCAGGATGATTACTACCAAGTTCAAGGACCACGAAATTCATTTCGGGAGAAACCTGAAACAAAGTCAGTGGTACACCCAGGTGATTATTATTATTTTTCTCTGTTGATGTCACTCTGCCTGGAAAGACACTCGAGAGAATATGCGAGAGCATTTCCTTGTGAGTGGTCTTACCATTAGAACCGGAAATAGCAAAAACAGTATTCTTCGGGTCTTTCGCTTTCCATTCATTGATATGGTGATGTGAGTACTCCTGAAGGAAAGTCACGGAATCTGTTACCGGTATGAATTCAGTGCTTTTATATTTGGCAGAAAGCACACGAGCCTTCTCTTCGTTCTCAGGATTCTTTTGGTAAACAACAACCGGACATCCCTGGTCGAGGAGTGGATTGATGATATCCAGAGGATTTACTTTCACTCCAGGAATAGCCACGAAAACTGATGGATGTTTATATCTGCGGGTATCAACACAAAATGGCATTGATCCATTCGGACGCGATGGTTGTTTCAGGACAGAGGGACACTTGGAAAAATGATTGAGGCTGATCATGGCGAGTTCCTTCTCACAAATTCGTCGACTTCTCTGATGTCGCTGTAGGGATGTTTGATTCCGTTTATGAGTATATAGTCTTCGTGGCCTTTTCCGGCCAGAAGGAGCACTTCTTTTTCATTTATTTCCTCAAAAGCAATCTTGACTGCTTCTCTCCGGTCAACAATTCTCCGGGGAGTTCTTCGCGTGAAGCCCTTGAGAATATCGTCGATGATTCTTTCGGGATCTTCACTGCGCGGATTATCGCTCGTCACGTAAACTTCATCGGCCCATTCATCAACCACTGCACCCATAAGTGGGCGCTTGGTGCGGTCACGATCACCTCCGCAACCAAATAAAACTTTGAGCTGAAATCCCGGGAATGATTTTTTAATTCCCCGGCAGATGTTCATCAGTGCATCCGGGGTATGAGCGAAATCAACAACCAGGTAATTACTTTTGAATTTCAAAATATAAAATCTTCCATCCGGTGAGAAAAGTTTATCAAAATCAACATCGAGTTTGAGGCCCAGAACGTTTTCGATCAAAGCATGAGCAACTTCGAGATTGTCGCGATTGAAGTCAGTGCTGAAGAACAACGGGAGTTTTTCGGGGAGTGCCGGTGCCGCAACTGATTTCGGGGAAACTTTGGTCAGTTTATTCAATAGAGCATTTTGCGAGCGAGGAACAAAAAGTTTTCCATTTTCTTTCAGGTGCTTAAACAAAATGGACTTTGCTTCAAAATAAGCTTCCATTGAATTGTGATAATCCAGGTGATCCTGGGTGAATGATAACCAGCCGCAGCCGTCAAATTCAATTCCGTAGATCCGTTCCTGAATAAGAGCGTGGGAGCTTGCCTCCATCACACAAAAGTCTTTATCTTTTCCATAGAGATTTAAAAATTTCCGAAGATCAATCAGACTCGGAGAGGTCAAGCCAAAATCAAGAATTTGTTTCTGATATTCGCGCACACCCAATGTTCCGATCGAAAGACCTTTTTTTCCGGCCAGGTAACCGAGCTGAAGGACGAGGTCTGTGGTAGTCGTTTTTCCGTTAGTTCCGGTGATACCGATAAATTTAAGATTCGGCAGAGGATAAAGCAGATCGAGAATTTCTTTCTGTATCAGAGGCCAGCGTGATTCTTCAATCACCAGTGTATTAACCGGGAGATTGTCAGCGGGAATACTCACAACCAATATTCCGAACTCCGTTTTCAGAATTCTTTCGGCGAACTTTTTTTTAGCTATATCGGTATCACCTAACCGGTAAAAGAGAATGGATTCTCTGTTACTAGTCTGGGTTTGCCAGTGAATATCTTTAATTTTTACTGAAGCGAGGGGAAGGCCAAGAATCTTCTGCAGTTCTTTTTCACTCAACATACGTCGGCGCTTCGAAAGTGAGTCTGATGTTTGTCACTCCCGAAAGGGCAGTACCGGCAGGAATGGACTGCGATTTCACGACTCCGAAGCCATTTGTCTGGAGTTGCAGGCTTCTTTCCTCTGCGAGTGTCAGTGCACTTTGCTTATCCATTCCGGTGAAATCCGGCATGAATCCTGGTGCAAATGATTTTGTACCAGATGCTTGCGTACTGTGAACTTCATCAAGGTTTACTTTGTTGGATTTTTCATCATAGCGGGCAAACTGAGCAAAATCTTTTTTCTTGTAAAGAATGTACTGTGTAATTTTCTTGAAGACCGGAGCGGCCACCGCACCACCGTAATAACCATTTGCCGTAGGATGATCAACGTAAGCGAGAACAACAAATTTCTTATTCACGTTAACCGGGAATCCAATGAAGCTTGCTACATATCCCGAATAGCCGCCATTCGAAACTCTCTGAGCAGTACCCGTTTTGCCAGCGATTTCATAGTGAGGAATCCTGGCTTCGTCGCCGGTTCCTTCATTCACAACTCCAATCAACATTTTTGTAAGTGCTTCAGCCGTTTCTGCTGAGAGAACACGATTCTCTGGCTTCAACTGTGATTTCTCATTGCGGAATAAAGTAGGTTTAACAAGATATCCGCCGTTCGCAATGACGGCATAAGATCTCAGCATCTGCAGGGCGGTGGTTGCAACACCCTGACCAAAACTTATATTAGAGAGTGTGAGTGGCCGGACTTTATCTTTAGCCTTGTAACTCAGGATCCCTTTTGATTCACCGGCTATTTCAATTCCGGTTTTTTGACCAATATGAAAACTATCCATCGTTTCGCGAAGACGGGGATATTTCAAACTGAAAGCAATTTTCGTTGTCCCTACGTTTGAACTGAACTTCAGAATGTCTGTAACTGACAACCACTCGAACTTTTCATGCGTTTCAGCTTCTGAGATCCAGTGATTCTGAACTTTCATCCTGCCGTATTCGCAGAAAAATTTTGTCTCAGGCTTGGCCACTTTATGCTCAAGCGCCGAGGCGATGGTGAGAGTCTTGAAAATGGAACCCGGTTCCCAGGGATCAGTCACGAAAGCGAGTTTTCTATTTTCTGTCGGATACTGATTCGCCTTATTCGGGTCAAAGGTTGGATAGTTTGCAATCGCGAGGATTTCTCCCGTCTCTGCATCCATCACACCTGCTCCACCACGGAAACCCTGGTGATGAATGACAGCTTCTTTTAAATAGCTTTCAAGTGCGCCCTGAATATCTTTATCAATGGCAAGGAGAACATCCGGAGCCACTCTTTCAGAGGCTTTCGATTCGTACTTGATCGGTCTGCCCTTGGCATCGCGGATATATTTTACGATTTGAGGCTCACCCCGAAGTTCTTTATTTTTGCTGGCCTCAACCCCGGCCAGACCCTTACTGTCCATACCGACAAAACCAATCGTCTGCGCCAGGAGATCTTTGTTCGGGTACACGCGCTCCGAGTGGGATTCAACAAAGATTCCTTCGAGCTTCTTAATTTTTTTTAACTGATTCTCAGAAAGATGAATCTTCCGTGCGAGCCAGGTATATTTTTTACGGTTCTGAACAAGCGAGCGAAGCTTTAGATATGGAAGTTCAGGAACAGTAGTCGAAAGGATTTTCAGTTTCCGGTAAAACTCATTATTCTTGTTTCTTGGAATTGTGAAGAGATTGTAAACGTGAACGTTAATGGCCAGGGGATTCCCATTGCGATCAAGGATGTTCCCGCGATTCGGATACTCTTTTACTTCGCGAATAAACTGAGATTTAGCGTACGCAAGAAGCTTCTGCTTATTCACGACCTGAATATAAAAAGCTTTGCTCACGACAACCGCGAACAATAAACAGAAGATTATAAAACTGCAAAAAATTCTATTCTTCATGTTGCCTAAGGAATGAGGATAATCTGTTCAGGGCCCGGTTCCTTAAGAGCATATTGCACAGCGAACTCGCGCAGCCTTGGCACTGACATTTCACGCGCACGTTGAGCTTTGAGTTCTTTGTTTCTGATGATGGCTTTCTGAATATCCGTTTCGATAATATTCAGCTCGTAGGCCTGCTCAATTCCTTTCATGCGGAATCCAACGAATGCGACAGCGAGAATAGTGAAGGTAAGAGTAAAGGGAAGTGCTTGCGGATTGAATAGAAATTCAATGAGTCTGTTGTTAAACGTCGTACCGCTTTTTTTTCTTAGTGCCATCAACCCTCCCTGGTTGAAATGAATCCCGTTGTATCAACCGAAGCTTCGCACTTCGTGAACGGGAATTCTGAGACAGCTCTTCATCCGTAGCTGTGAGTGGCTTCTTAGTTAAAATTGTAGCAGGAAAAATCTTTTCCTCCACTATTTCTTTGAACGTGTGTTTTACAATCCGATCTTCGAGAGAGTGGAAGCTGATAACTGCAAGGACTCCGCCCTCCGCTAAAAACGGTAACAACTTTGGTAGAGTATTTTCCAGCACCGTGAGTTCGGCGTTCACGGCGATTCTTAAAGCCTGAAAAGTTCTTGTCGCCGGATGGATGCCCCTATGACGATCCTTCACTGGGTAGGCGTGAAAACAAATGTCTTCAATTTGTCCTGTCGTTGCGATTTTTTCTGTCTGGCGAAGCTCAACAATCTTCGAGGCGATTCTGCGGGAAAGTCTCTCTTCACCGTATTTAAAAATGAGATCCGCAATCTCTTCTTCTCTCATCGTGTTCAGTAAATCCGCGGCAGTAGGAATATTATTGTCGCCGTAATTCATCCGCATATCGAGAGGAGCATCTTCCGAGCGAAAGCTGAAACCTCTCTCCATTTTATCAAACTGGTGAGAAGAAACTCCAAGATCCATCAGGATTCCGGCGAACTTCCCTTCCATTTTATTTTCAACACACCAATCAGGAAATTGTTCAAAATTCATGGGCAAAAGATTGATCGATCCAAACTTGCCCCTACGGATAATTTCATCATTTCCATTTTTCAGGGCATCAGGATCCTGGTCCGTACTATAAACAATAGAACCAGAAATCTGGTCCGACAGAGCGAAGGTGTGACCCCCGGCCCCGAAGGTAAGGTCTGCGAAAATAAAAGATCCCGATGCCTTAGAACCTGTTTCCAAAGCTTCGAGGCATTCTTTTAACATGACTGAGTAGTGGGATAAATATTCGGACATTACTTCAGGATGACGTCGAGGATCTCACGATGACTCGCTTTCCTCAGTGTTTCGTCAGTGATGACTGCATAAGTATTTTCTGGCGTGAACTCCACGGGATTTTTCACGAGATCAGGAATCGCAACTTTTATGAAGGCTTGCGCAGAGACATAATTCGACTTCATGACTTCCATGATTTCCTGAACCGTACAGTGTTCTTCCTTCCAGCAATCGTAATCTGTCACCATGGCAACAGTGGCGTAGGCCATGCCCGCTTCTTTTGCGAGGAAGGCTTCCGGACAATTGGTCATGCCGATAACAGACGCTCCGAAGCTCCGGTAAATTTTGGATTCTGCACGTGTAGAAAATTGCGGGCCCTCGATACAGACGTAAGCACCACCAAGGTGAGATTTCACGCCTGCCTTCTGGCAGCTATCATGAAGCCTGCGGGAAAGATTTTTCTCAACGGGATCGGCCGCAGATACGTGACCGACCATTCCCTCATCAAAAAAAGTTCTCTTTCTGAGGCCCTTGGTCCAGTCGATGAACTGATCGACCATAACAAATTCTCTGGGAGCAAACTCTTCCTGGAGTGAACCAACCGCAGATATGCTGACAACCGTATTCACACCAAGTTTTTTCAGGGCAAAGATATTGGCCCGGTAATTCACTTCACTTGGCGTGTAGTGGTGACCGATTCCATGACGGGGAAGAAAATAAAAAGCAGATCCATCTACTTCGCATTCCATTATTTCAGCAGAAGGATTTCCGAAAGGTGTTTCCACCTTGTGAGTTTTTCTAACCTTGATGGCATCCAGTTTATAGATACCACTGCCGCCAATAATCCCGACCTTGATGTCCATAATTAAGCCATCATTCCTGAGAGATCAACCACACGGCCCATAGACTTGGACTGCTTGCTGACAATGTTACAGTACTCATCACGCTCAGCCTCTTCCTTGCAGATGATACACATCTCTGCAGTAGGACGGGCAAGAAGCCGTTCGAACTTAATCCAGTAACCGCAGTCGTCACAAAGACCGTACTCATTGTTACTGAACTTCTTGAGGGCGTTGTCGATTTTCTTTACATAAAAAACTTCGCGGTTTCTGAATCTCAGAAGATGCGAGTTTTCGTAGTCAGAGATCGAAGCTTCAACTTCATCGCCTTCATTCGGAAGCTCGAGAGTGATGTTTTCCGAAGAAAGACTCTCTTTGTAGGCAAGTGTCTGCTTCTCAGCGAGCAATTTAATCCTCAGAGTCTCCAGTTGTTTCTTGGTCAACGCACGATTCTTTTCGAGGGCCATGGCTACTCCTTCATTACTCCAGTCCGCCCTTAATATTAAGGAGGACTGATTTGGAAATCATTTTGAGGGTCTCAAATACACCTTCTCCCGAGACTGCGGTAGCCTCGAAAGCCGGAAATTTTCTCTTATTTAATTGCATCTGCATGTCTTCGACCGGAACGATGTTCGGAAGATCACGTTTGTTCCACTGCATGACTACAGGAACTTTTGAAACATCATATCCCTGGTCAGCGAGATTCTTCTCTAACCCATGATATGACTCCAGGTTAGCTTCCATTCTTTCAACCTGTGAATCAGCGACAAACACCAGACCGTCCACTCCACGAAGAATGAGCTTACGGCTGGCTTCGTAGAAGACCTGGCCTGGTACTGTATAAAGATGGAATCTCGTTTTAAAACCGCGGATTTCACCCAGATCAAGTGGAAGAAAATCAAAGAATAATGTTCTTTCATTTTCGGTATTGAGTGTAATCATCTGACCTTTGTTCTGAGCGCTGGTCTTCTGATAAATATACTGGATATTTGTCGTTTTCCCGCCAAGACCAGGACCGTAGTACACGATCTTGCAGTTAATTTCTTTCGTATGATAGTTAACAAATGACATATTCAGATTCCACGCACACCGAAGAGACGGTCGATCTCTTCGTCAGAAATTTCGTTGAAGAGATATCCGTCTCTTCCCTCCGAAGTTCTGTTGTTTTTAATTTTTGGTTTAGTTGTTGTTGTCGGGATTACGGCAAAAAGTAAATCCATCTCTTCCTTGATCATAGAAATTTTGCGCTTAAGCTGTCCCGGATTTACACAGTCCTGGTAAATCGCTCCAAGAAAATATCTTTTGCCTTCGAGCTCAAAGGGAAAAAGATAAATACCTTCCGAAGAAGTATCAAACCCTAGTCTGAATTCCATGACATTATTATTCTGATTAACAAGCCCCATAAGAGCTTCTGAGGCCTGCCACACTCCACTGACGAGAGCTGCAACCGAAGTTGTCGTCTGGTTCTGAATACTGTCGTAAACAGTTATACCGTCTTCTCTGGTCACGAATAAACGAGCACTGACGCCGTCTTTCTTGGGCTCGAGAACAAGTTTAATGCGTTCACTGACACTCATCTTCTTCATTAAAATCTCTTCCTGTTCTCAAGAGCTTTCGTAATCGTCATCGGATCGAGGTACTCAAGACTTCCGCCGATGGGAACACCGAAACCAATGCGTTCAACATTGATAGACGTAGGCAGAAGACTTTTGAAGTATGAGCAAGTCGCATCACCTTCCACCGAAGGATTGATAGCAAGAATAACAGCTTCAACTTCATTTTCGACAACACGATCTTTCAGCTCGTCCATGTGAAGCTCATCCGGGCCAATACCAAGAAGAGGATTCAATACTCCGCCAAGAATATGGTACGTGCCTTTGAAGGTGCCACTTTTCTCAATCGCCATCAGATCTCCGGCATTTTCAACCACGCAGATGATGCGGGATGAGCGACGGTTATGATCAGCACAGACTGAGCAGGTATCTTCTTCTGCAAACATTCCGCATTCTTTACATAAAGAAAGGTTCTTAAGATTTATCACTGCTTCACCCACCGAATCGAGTTCAGCTGGTTTCCAGTGGGTCATGTTCATGACCATTCGAAACGCAGTTTTTTCTCCGACACCCGGCAAACGGGTGAGGGCCTCAACTGCATCCTTGATCACTTCAGGAAGTTGAATCACTAAAAGAGTCCCGGGATATTCATTCCGCCGGTCACTTTAGACATTGCCTGCTGCACCATATCCTGTGACTGCTTCATTGCCTGGTTCACGGCCGTGAAAACGAGTTCTTCAAGAGTGGATACATCGTTAGGATCGACACACTCTTTATTAATAGAGATCGAGAGAAGCTGCTGCTTCCCGTTTACTTTTACCTTAACCATGCCGCCGCCAGCAGATGCTTCAACTTCTCTTTCCGCGAGTTCATTCTGAAGCATGGCAAGTTTCGCCTGCATCTGTTGTGCTTGTTTCATGAGGTTGTTCATATTCATAACAGGGCTCCTATTCTTTCAGAATGATCTTATCGATCTTACTGTTAAAAAGTTTTTCCGCCTCTTTGACATAAGGGTCATTAAGGATTTTCTGTCTCTTCGATTCTTCCTGTTCGAGTCTCGCTTCATCATCGATTTCCACTTTCGTGCGGAAGTTCGAATCTTTCTTCTCTTCGTTCGAGAGAAGCTGAGTGCGGAACTGGATCTTATCGATATCTACTTCAAAGAAATCTGCCAGATGGTTTTTCAAACGGGCATAAACTTCTTTTTCTTCCATGAAATCTTTGAACACTTCACCTTCTTGAGGGAAAGCGATCGTAATCATCAGCGGCTGAGCATTGGTGTTAATCTCATGCAGGAGGTTTCCATGCTCAAGATTTGTCGCCGTTGCGGCCGAGGTCTGTCTCAAATACGCAAGAAAGTCATTCCATGTCTTTGCCAGTTTTTTCGGAGCTTCGACTTTCACAGAAGCTCTGGCCTCAGACTTTCCCGGCGTTTGAGGTACCTCCTCAACCTTCAGGTCTTCCCCCTTGAGAATCGTTCTGCGAAGAGCAACTTTCTGGAGAAGAATGAGAACAACTTTTTCCGGATTAATACTTTCAAGGGCCCAGGTAATATCCTTGGCCAGGGTTTCGTAAACCCAGAAAAGTTCTGCGATCGTCATATTCTGGAGAGCGCCTTTTTCAAGAACGCCTTCGGCATATAATTTATTCTGGTCATCAATGCTATTAATCACTTTATAGAGTGAATCGAGAAGCTGGTCGCAAAGTTTCTTAAGATCCACATTCTCATCGAGGAGCGTGGTGAATACGGAACTCATTTTCTTGGTCTCGCCCGAAAAGAGACTTGAAAGAAGTTCTTTCATCGCACCAGTGCCGGCAAGCCCCACAGCATGGGCAACTGACTCATCAGTGACATTCTTGCCACCGGAAAGACCGAGTACCTGGTCAAATATAGAGAGGGAGTCGCGAACTGAACCCTTTCCGAGTTCTGCAATTTTCATTGGAACAGAAATTCCGGAAAAAATAATTCCTTCGGCCTGGGCAATCTTCTGAAGATGCTGGGTTAACTGATCCACCGGAACATTCTTGAAATCATAGCGTTGCGTGCGGGAGATAACAGTACCAAGGAGCTTATGCGGGTCTGTTGTAGCGAGCATGAAGATGGCATGCTCAGGTGGCTCTTCCAGCGTCTTTAAGAGCGCATTAAAAGCACTGACAGACAGCATGTGAACTTCATCGATCACGTAGATTTTATATTTCCCACGAGTCGGAAGGTACTGAACATTTTCAATGAGTGAGCGGACGTCATCCACGCTGTTATTAGAAGCTCCGTCAATTTCCATGAAATCCATGGAACTTCCGGAATCGATATCTTTACATGACTGGCAAACAAGACATGGATTGCAATCGCTCTTTCTATTTTCGCAGCGGATAGCTTTTGCAAACAAACGTGCAATTGAAGTCTTACCTACGCCGCGAGTTCCCGTGAACAGATAAGCGTGCGCGAGTTTTTCCTGCTTAATAGCATTCTGCAGTGTGCGAGTTACATGAGTTTGTCCGACAACTTCTTCGAATTGCTTTGGACGCCACTTTCTGGCCAGGACCTGATAGGCCATAACTCTCCAAAATTTTAGGTTTGCGGGCTGGAAAATAGGGTAGCGGAGGAACGAAGTCATTGCGCAGATGCTTCGATTTTCACTCTAAAAATGCTTGTAAGGAAATTTAAGTTATCACTCCGGGAACAACCTAAAACTGTTGAATAAACAACTGGGG